>DAOUBS010000199.1:0-10017 GCA_034432435.1 Anaerolineae bacterium | reverse complement strand
TGCCAATGGCCCAGCCGAGCTGCTCGCGCAGTTGGGGCGTCTCGCGCCAAAGCTTGCCAAAGCCGCGCTCAGGTTGGGTGCGGTTGCCGCCGATTGGCGGGACGATAGATGGGTCACGCTCCATCATGCCCTCTTCGAACGTGTCGTTGTACACCTGCCAGACCTGCGTGCCGTCCTCGGCGGTGGTCAACACCCAGATTTGTTTTACAGGCTGTAGCCAGAACATGCGCCCGCGCTCAAACTTTTGATCGGCGATGAAGATCTGGCCAATCACAGGCGTCGGGAAGGGGTCAGTGGTGGGGGTGATAGACGGGGTCGGGCTGGAGAAGGGCGTGCCCTCAGGCGTTGGCGTGGGGGTAGCCGTAACCAGCGAGACCGGGCCGGCGGTAGGTTCTGCTGTGACGATAACCGTCACAGGCACTTCACGGGTGACTTCCATGATGATTATGGGTTGTTGAAGGCCTTGACAGGCAGTAGCAAACAGGGCGACCATCGCCCCGATGATAGTTAGTCGCATAGACATGATAGACTCCTTCGGTGTTATGCCATCTATTCCATTCTATCAGACGCATGCTAGAAGTAGGTGGGACAAGTGGCGGATCGTAGAGCAGGCGTATTGTTGAGTGGGAAGCGACACTCTTCGGTGTGATTCGAGTGCTGAACTTTCTTTAGAGGCATGGTAAACTGAAAAGGGCGTTTAAATCACTTGGGGGTAGAGGCGAAGCGACGATGGAAAACGCGCAAGAGGGCGGCGGTTTTGCTCAGGGATTGGTGGTCACCTACGCGATGAGCCTTGCCATGATCATGGTGTCGATTACGCTGGCGATTTTGTTTACAGCTCTGCTCGCAGGCTAAATCTCATGACAAGCTCAACGCTGCGCCCCACTGGGATCACCCTCGATAAGACGCGCGGTGTGCTGGTTATCGCGTGGAACACGGGCGAGCAGCATGAATTTCCACTGTCTCATCTGCGTGAGGCGTGCCCGTGCGTCGAATGCCGCGGTGGGCACGCCTTCATGGGGATGGAGTTTGCCCCGGATGACATCCTCAAATTGACGCCGCGCCGCAGCTACACGATCACGGCGCTGCACCCCGTCGGCAACTATGCGATCTGCCCTGTATGGGACGATGGGCACTCCACAGGTATCTACTCGTGGGAGTATTTGTACCACATCGCGCCTAAGCGCTGACCCCTGATGTGTCATTTGTCAGTGAGCTTTCATGAGATTTTTCAGAATCAACGTCAATTTGGCACAATCCCCTTTACGCCTTCTTTAATCAAGCTATAATCCTAGTTGTGCCACGCAGGTGGCGATTGACTAAATGCTAACTACCAGCATGACATGAGAGGTTTAAATATGATTAGGAAACGTTTATTGACAGTAGTAGCAGCGGGAGCGCTCGTCCTCGGGGCGCTCAGCTCAGTTGTTGCGCAGGAGAACACCCTGACCATCTGGGCAGATGCGGAACGTATCCCGGTGCTCGTGGAACTGGCCGATCAGGTGGAGGCTGACCTCGGCATCACGCTGCGTTTCGTGGAAATTGGTCTCGGTGATGCGCGCGACCAACTGTTGACTGCTGGGCCAGTCGGTGAAGGCCCTGACATCATGATCACCCCGCACGACACGATCGGCCAATTGGTGCAGAACGGCGCGATTGTGCCGATTGAGCTGGATGAAGACCTTGCGGCGCTGTTCACGCCGGCCGCGCTCGACTTGTTCACCTATCAGAACACGCTGTGGGGCATCCCCTACGCGCAAGAGAACGTCGCAGTGATCCGCAACGTTGACCTCGCCCCTGAGCCGTTCGCCACGTGGGACGATGTGCGCGCGCTGGGCGAGCAGTTGAAGAGTCAGGACATCTTCGTGATGGCCATCCCGACGGGCAACACCTATCACAACTTCCCGGTGACGTCGGCCTTTGGCGGCTACATCTTCGGCCTGAACGAAGACGGCACGTTCAACATCGACGACATCGGCCTTGCCAGCGAGGGCGGGTTAGCTGCGGCGCAGTTCCTGTCTGGGATGTATCGTGACGGCCTGCTGCCGACCAGCGTGAACGACGACGTAATGTTCTCGCTGTTCGAAGAAGGCAAGACGGCCAGCATTATCACCGGCCCGTGGTACTCGCAGCGCATCATCGACACTGGCGTGAACTACGCGATTGACCGTATCCCGGGCGTGCCGGGCGTGACTGAGTTCGGCTCGCCGTTCAGCGGTGGTCAGGGCTTCGTCATCAGTGCCTTCAGCAACAACCAACTGCTGGCGGAAACCTTCCTGTTGGATTACGTCGCTACGACGGAGTTCATGCAGGCGCTGTTTGATAAGGGTGGCCGTCCGCCGACGTTCGTCGACGTTGACACGAGCGCGAACCCGAACATCGAGGGCTTCGTGAACGCGGGCTTCAACGCCATCCCGATGCCGGCCATCCCGCAGATGGCTTCCGTTTGGGGGGCATCGGACGCTGCGCTGACGCTCATCAGCCTCGGTGAGGATCCGGTCGCTTCGATGGAAACGGCGGTGGTTCAGATCAAGAACGCGATTGGCGTGGCAGCGCAGTTGGCCGCGGCTGGGCGCACGATCACGCTGGTCGGCAGTCTCCAATCTGAAGCGGGCTGCCCGGGTGACTGGGATCCGACCTGCTCGGTGACTTTCATGACGGACAACGGCGACGGCACCCACACAATCACGGTGACGCTGCCCGCCGGCGACTATGAGTACAAGGTTGCGGTGAACGGCAGCTGGGACGAGAACTACGGCGCGGACGGCGCTCGTGATGGCGCGAACATTGCCCTGTCGCTGGCGCAAGAGACAGAAGTCACCTTCATGTTCGACGATAACACGAAGATGATTTCCGACAGCGTTAACAACTAACAGGCAACACAATCATGTCTGCTCAAGTGAAGCAGAAAGGGGTGGCCCTTGACAGGGCCGCCCTTTTTTGGAATGTGCTGGGTTACGGACTCATCGCGGTTTTCAACGCGCTGATCCTGACGTTGATCTACGGCTTTGCCACGATGGGCAACACACCGCTGGTCGTGGTGCTGGGGATCATCGGGGTGGGCACAACGGTTGTCTTCTTTGTGCCGCGCTTGTACCCCATTCGCTGGATGGTTCCCGGGCTGGCGTTTGTGCTGCTGCTCGTGGTTTATCCGATCTACTTCACAGTGGCCAACTCGTTCACGAACTACGGCGACGGCCACCTGTACGCTAAGCAGCAGTCGATCCGCCTGATCACCGCCCGTAAATTCGTCCCACCGGATGCGCTGTCTTACCGCTGGGAGGTCATGCAGGGCGAAGATGGCCGCTACGCGCTGTGGCTAACGCGCGAGGCAGACGGCGCGCTGGAGGTGGTGTTCGCCCCTGAGGGCGACCCGCTGCGCGTGGTGGAGGGAGCGGCCTCGGCTGACGCGCCGCCGGAGTTCGAAGGGTTCCGCTTGCTGAGCGGAGCCGAGCGCACCAACGCGTTGGGGGTCATCCAGACTGCGGTGTTTGGTGAGGGGGATGACACCGTCGGCATTCGCAACCGGCGTGAAGCGGCGCGCCCCCTTAAGCAGCGTTTCATCTACAACGCTGAGACGGACTCGCTCACTGATGTCTCAACGGGCACAGTCTACGTGGCGAACGATCAGACGGGGTTCTTTGAGCCGGTGGGTGGGGGCGAGCCGCTTGCGCCGGGCTTCATCATCAACGTGGGTTTGGCTAACTTCGCGCGGTTCATCAACGATCCGGGCTTGCGCGGGCCGCTCATCGACATCTTCATCTGGACGGTCGTGTTTGCCGCTGGGTCGGTCGTGTCGACGTTTGCACTGGGCTTGCTGATGGCGCTCATCCTGAACAGCCCGGACGTGATCGGCAGGAAGGTGATCCAGTCGCTGCTCATCATCCCGTATGCAATTCCGGCGGTGATCAGCATCATGGTGTGGCGCGCGCTGCTCAACGACAACTTCGGCTTGATCAACCGCACGTTGATCGACTGGGGCATCCTCACCCGTGCGACGGTCATCCCGTGGCTGACGGACGCCTCGTGGGCCAAGATCAGCATTCTGCTGGTCAACTTGTGGCTGGGCTACCCGTACATGATGCTCATCTCCAGCGGGGCGCTGCAAGCCATCCCGTCGGATGTGTACGAGGCCGCTGCGGTAGACGGCGCGACGCCGTGGCAGACCTTCCGCCAGATCACGCTGCCGCTGCTGCTCGTCACAGTCGGGCCGCTGCTAATCGCCTCGTTCACGTTCAACTTCAATAACTTCCTATTGATCGACGCGCTGACGCAGGGCAACCCACCGATTCCGGGGTCGCCGGTGCAGGCCGGCTACACCGACATCCTCATCAGTTACACCTATCGACTGGCGTTTGGCAACCGCGGGGCGGACTATGGGTACGCCTCGGCGATCACGCTGGTGATCTTTGCGCTGGTGGCGTTAGTGACCGTGTTCCAGACGCGCTTCAACAACCAGTGGGAAAGGATGAGCGACAATGCCTAAGGCGGCTGCAACCTTCGAGCGGGGGCGGATGGCCTCCAGCACTCGTGATCGCATCGTTGGCACAGTGCTTCGTTACACGGTGATCGTGATTGCCGTGGCGTTTGCGCTCTTCCCGGTGTTGTTCATCATCTCGTCGGCGCTCAACCCGACGGGGCAGCTCTCCACGCAGGGGTTGCTGCCGCGGGTAGACGATCCATCGCGGCTGTTAGACAACTTCCGCGGTCTGCTGATCGATAACCTGCGAGTGTATCCGTTCTGGCGCTGGCTGCTCAACTCGTTCATCGTGGCGTCGGTCTCGACGGTGCTCACGGTGCTCATCACAGCGTTGAGCGCCTACTCGTTCTCGCGTTTCCGCTTCCGTGGGCGGCAGTCGCTGCTGCTGTGGATTCGCCTGCTGCAAGTGTTCCCGAACCTGCTGGCGCTGGTGGCGCTCTTCTTGATCCTCCAGCAGATCAACGAGGTGTCTGACACGCTCAACCAGATCATGCCCATCCTCGACTGGACGTGGCTGCGCGCGTTCGGCTTGAACAGCCTCGGCGGCGTCATTCTGGTTTACATGGCGGGCGCGATGGGCATCAACACCCTGCTGATGAAGGGCTTCCTCGACTCGATCCCGCGCGAGATCGACGAATCGGCCACGGTGGACGGCGCGACCAACTGGCAGATCTTTTGGCTGTTGATCTTCCCGCTGATTCGCCCGATTCTGGCCGTGGTGGGCGTGCTGGCGTTCGTTGGCACGTTTAACGAGTTCGTGCTGGCGCGCTTGATCCTGCGCGATACGCAGAACTGGACGCTGATGGTAGGGCTGTTCAACTTCATCAACAGCGACTTCAACCGCGACTGGGGGCAGTTCGCCGCTGGGGCGCTGGTGGCCGCTGTGCCTGTGGTGACGCTCTATCTGATCTTGCAAGATCAGATCGTGGGCGGCTTGACACAAGGCGCAGTGAAAGGCTAAACGATGCTTCTTGGCCTGTGCACCGCAAGAACAACCGACTAGGGGGCGGCTCATGGGGCCGCCCCTTGTCGGTGGTGGCTGGCTTTTATTGATCCCAAATCGGCTGGCGCAGGTCAATCGTGAGCGGGCTGCCCTGATAGTTGCAGCTCTCAGTGGGGGGGATGAACCCATCGCGGATTTTGTCTAGCGGCGCGTCGGGGTTGTAGAAGTTGTAGACCAGCCGCGACGCCTCAGCGATCATCGGCAGGGACTGCTGGAAGTTCAAGAAGCCCGGGCCGTAGACCGCCATCACCATTACGTAGTTGCCGCCGGGCGTGAAGAACAGGGCGGCGTTGCTGTGCGTGTCGGCGATCCACCCGTGCTTGTGCGCCACGCGGATCCCCTCGGGCACGCCCGCCTTGAGCAGCGCGTCCACTGTGTTGTTGCTCATCACATGCAGCATCTGGCGGCACTCGCGCGGCTCATAGGCCCCGCCGAAGCGTTCGATCAGCGGGCCACGTTCTTCGTAGGCGCACTGATACATGCTGGCCAGCAGATAGCCCATGTCTGACACGGTGAGTTGATTGGTAAAGTCGGGGTTGGCGCGCGTCTGGTCGATGCCGGTGGTGGGACGTGTCAACGGGGCAGGGGGCACGGGCGGATTGTTCGGGTCGGCGATGTAGGGCGAGAGGATGAACGAGTGCGTCAGGCCGAGGATTTGAAACATGCGGGTGACCTCATCCGCGCCGCGGAAGGCATCCCCGTTGCCGATGACGCTGAGCAGGCGGTTGGTGGCGTTGTTCTCGCTACAAATCATCGTGTTGGCGATGTCCACGGCAAGCTGCGCGTCGGGCGGCGCGACCAGCGAGGCGTACAGCCGCGCCAAGATGCCGATCTTCATCACGCTCGTGCCGCTGAAGTTGATATCGCTGCCAACGGTGACGGCCTCGCCAGTCTGCAAGTCCATCAAGAAGAAGGCGGCAAAGCGGCTCGTTTCAAGGTCAAAGCCACGCTCGAGCATCAGCGAGTAGATGGCGTCGCCCAACGCTTGGAACTCTGGCCGGGGGGGGACGGGGTCGCCGAAGATGGAGTTGGCCACGCTGACGACGGACGGCGTGGGCGTGAGCGTGGGCAGCGCGAGCACTGTGTCTGAGATGGCGGGCAGCGAGAAGAGGTTTCCGTCAATTTCTAACAAATCGCGGGCGATCCATGCGCGGCCATTGGGCGACGCGGGGTAGGCGATCTGCACCCACGGGAACTGAGTGTGATAGCCGGTTAGCTCGAATACCTCACCGGCGAAGGCAACACCTAACCGCGTGAACTCGATCGACGGGCCGTAGCGGATGTTGACCTCGTTCATGACACGCCCGCTGACCGCGAACGAAGGGGCGGCGGTCGGTTGGCTGGCGGGGCTGGTCGGCAGGGCGAGCGGGGTCACGTCTGGCGCGGCGAGCGTAGGCGAGATGGGGTTGGTGATTGACCCGCTCACAACGAAGTTAGAGATGGGAACTGTGGCGAGGTTGCCCGTCACATTGAGCAGGTCTTGAAAGACCCAACCGATGGGCTGACGTGTGGCGGGGTCGGCTAGCAGCAGCCACGGGAAGAACTCGCTGCGGCCAACGACGGGGTACTGCGTCCCGCTGAAGATTTCGCCCACTTTGGGGGCGTTGGTGTCCGTCGTCGCGCGGACGTTGGCCTGCTGCTTGGCCTCTGCTAGCACTTCGCCCTGCGCCTGCGCGCTGACGACGCCGATGAGCAACACCAGCAGCGTAATCCATCGTGTCATGTTTCTGAACTCCTGTCACAACGACTTTGCATTATAGGACGCTGCGGTATTCTCTGTGTAGGCCTGTACGGCAAATGCCCCTTGTATAGGTGGCCTCCGCAGCTCATTGACGTTTCCGCTGTCTGCCGCTGTGACGTGCGCGGCGATTATCGTGGCAACAAAGGGCCTCGCGCCACATATGCGCGTGCCAGAATTCCGCTCATGTTTGGGGGCGATCGACTGCGCCGACGTCTCTGGCAGGCTGTTGAGCCAGCACTGCGCAGTTCCATCGCTCACTCTCTTCTTGCCTGTCTCCCCCTGATTATACCTTGTCAACCGTTTATGTCCGGTTGTCAGAGGGTTGACAATTGACAGCGAGCGATGATCCGCTATACTACATAGCAGTTAGCCGTCGTGGCGAAATTGGCAGACGCGCTACGTTCAGGGCGTAGTCCTTAACGGGGTGTGGGTTCGACTCCCACCGACGGCACACAGAATGCTCAGCACGGCTGAGCATGTTTGTTTCTAAATGGTGTATGATTGATCCAAGATAACAGCCGCTTTTCGAGATCTATGGCCACTGTTTTTGAGGATCCGACGTTAGAACCGAGCGCCCCCGCGCCGCGCCGCCCGCCCTTGCTCAACGGCACACAGGTGATGTTCGCGGTGATCGTGGCGATTGCGCTGATGCTGGCGGTGAACTTCAGCAGCCGCGTCACAGCAGATCGTGAACTGCGGCGCGTGCGTGACGCCGTGCAGAACGAGATCGAACAGCTTCGCCGCGAGCAAGCCGAGCTGATCGACCGACTGAACTTCGTTCAGAGCGATGCGTTCATCGAGCAGTGGGCGCGCAGTCAAGGCCGCATGGTGCGCGAGGGTGAGGTGCTGCTGGTGCTGTTCCCGATGATGCAGGCCGACGCCCAATCCGCGCCTGAGGCGGTTGTCTTTGCCACGCCGTCGCCGCTGGCGACTGAGACGCCACCTGCGTGGCATTCGTGGTGGGCGCTGTTCTTTGACGCGCCACCGCCCGGCTCTTAAGCTTCAGATGCCCCCTGCAACCACTCCGGCTGCGTGCCGAGCAGTTCCCCAACGGTGACGTCAGTGCTGCCTGCTGTCAGCGCTGTGCCTGCGGCAGCGTGCGCCGTCTTGACGACCCCCATCGCAAACTGTTCACCAAGCGGCGACGTGACCGCGCTCGTTACCTCGCCCACTTGCGCGCCGTTGTTCGTCAGCGGCTGGGGCGCATGAAGCGGTGCGGTGGACCGCAAGCGCACGAGCACGCGCGCCAGCCGCTCACGGCTGTCCATGCGGGCGATGATCTCTTGGCCGATGTAGCAGCCCTTGTGGAAGCTCACCTCGTCCCAGAGGCCAAGCTCTAGCGGGATGTACTGCTCGTTCAACTCCGGCAAGGAAGGCATCCCCGCGCGAATGCGCAGCACGTTGTAGACGAGCGACCCAGCCGGCGTAAGGCTGTGAGGCTGACCTAACGCGAGCAGATGTTGGTAGACCGCGGCGGCGGTCTCTGCTTCACAGATGACCAGCCAATGCGAGACGACGAGCGGCTTGCGGCGTGTGACCGTCACCGGGTGACCGTCCAGCACGAGCGCCACCGAGCTGTAAAGCGGCAGGTCGGGCGCGTTGGGCGTGAGCTGCGCGGCCACGGCGTCCGCGGTTGGGCCGTGCAGGGCGAAGCTGGCGGTCTGCGCAGTGACGTTCGTTACGGTCACCTGGTCGTTGAAGAAGATGTTGCGCTGGAGGTATTCCGTCAGCGATTGGCTGCGCGGTGGGTGCGTGATGAGCAGCACGTCGTCTGGTCGGCGCAGCACCTCTACCCGTTCGATGATGCGGGCGGTGGCGGTGGTGAAGAGCGTGGCGCAGCCCTCACCCACTGCGAGCGCGTCAGCACGGTTGGTGGACATGCGATTGATGAGGGTCAGCGCGTCGCGCCCGACGAGGCGGATGCGCCCTTCGTGGGAACGGTCGAGTAGCACGGCGGCTTCTAGGGCAGCTCGATACTCGCGCGCTTGGTCGCCGTAGTGCAGCGGAATGTGATCTGGTGCGAGGGATGCGCCGTGTGCGCGGTGTAGGTCGGCTAGGGTAGTCATGTTCAGTCTTGTATGGGCTGTTCTGTCAAGGCGTGAATAGCGTTGACGAAGTCTTGAGTGGCTTGAGTCAGGTCGTTGTTGTAGATGATCTTGTCGCACTGCGCCGCAAAACCCAGCTCAAGGTCGCGGGCGCGGCGGATGCGTTCTTCGATGGCGGCGGGCGAATCACCGCGGCGGGTCATGCGCTCGCGCATGATAGTGAGCCGCTCCTCATCGCTCATCTCAGGCGTGCCCACTGAGATGAAGATCAGGATGGCGTTGGGGTAGTGCTCGCGGACGTACATCGCGCCGTAGATGTCGATGTCACCCATGACGTGCTCGCCGCGCTGGACGATGTCGTCGACGCTGGCGCGTGGGATGCCGTAGAAGTTACCGCTCGTCACCTCTTGATGTTCGATCAGCTCGTCTTGGTCGATCATGCGGCGGAATTCGTCGTGTGTCTTGAAGTGGTAAGACACGCCGTCTACTTCACCTGAACGGGGGGGGCGGGTGGTCGCGGTGACGAGCGGATGCACGGGCACGCGGCTGTTTGCCAGCTCGTCTAGCGCGCATTTCATGAGCGTGTCCTTGCCCACACCGCCCGGCCCGACTATGACGATAAACTTGCCCACTGCTGGTGTTGATGTCATGGATGAGTGTCCAGTGTTGGCTTTGTGTTTCGTTCTATTATTCAGCATATAGCCGAAAATGAAGAAGGGCTTCTCGAATCTTAGAGAAGCCCTTCTGT
>DAOUBS010000198.1:0-10514 GCA_034432435.1 Anaerolineae bacterium | reverse complement strand
GATCGAGACGACGCTGGGGGCGACGCTGTTGTAGACGTTGGCGAAGGTTTGTTCAATGTCAGTCAGGCTTTGGCCACTCAGTTGGCTGCTGAGCGCCAAGCCGCCGGTGGCCGAGGTGGTCGGCGTGGGGAACAGAGCCGCGCCCAGCCCGATGCCAACCATTAGCGCTATGACTGATAACCAGTAGGAAATTTTCATACTATGAGATCCTCATACAATACAACGTGTATGATACAACCTAATCGTTAGCTATAACTTAAATGAACGAAAGAATTCTGATCGTCTTGCCCTGCTGTATCGGCGACGTCGTGTTAGCGACGGCGGCGCTGCGGGCGCTGCGCCGCGCCCACCCCACCGCCCACCTCACATGGGCCGTCGGGCGCTGGTCGGCGGGCGTGCTGCGCGGCCACCCTGACCTGGACGCGCTGCTCGACACCGGCGACGCAGCGCTGCCCGTGCGCCGGCCGTTGGACTTCCTGCGCTTTCGGGCGCAGGTAGCCGCGGGGTGCTATGATGCAGCGGTGTCGTTCGTACGCTCACCGTTGATGGCGGCGGCGCTCTGGGCGGCGCGTGTGCCGGTGCGCGTGGGGCTGAACAGCAGCGGGCGCGGGCGACTCTACACCATACGCCGTGACCTTGACCCCTGCGCGCCTGAGCACGAAGCCGACATCTACCTGAGCGTGCTGCGCGCGTGGGGGATCGACACCGACGGCTGCGTGCCGACGATCACCCCTAACGACGCCGATGAGGCCGTCATGCGCCAGCATCTCGCCGCGCGGGGGGTGGCCGCGCGCTTCATCGTCGTGAACCCAGCAGGCGGGGCCAACCCCGGCATGACGCTCACCGCCAAACGCTACCCGCTGGATTGGCTGGCGCAGATCGTCAACCGGCTGAGCGCTGCAGCCAACGCGCAGGCCGTCCTCATCGGTGGGCCGAACGATGCCGCGCTGGTAGCCGAGCTGGCCGCGCGCCTTGCTGTGCCGTCGGCCGCGTTAGTCGGGGCGCTTAGCCTGCTTCAGTTAGGGGCGCTGGCGCGGGCGAGCTGGCTGTACCTCGGCAATGACACTGGCCTGACGCACCTTGCCAGCGCCTGCGGCGCGCGGACGGTCATGTTCATGGGGCCGACTGATCCGCGCCGCTACGGTCTCTACGGCGGCGACAGCCTGACGCTCTGGCGGCCTGCGCCCGTTAGCGCGCAGGGGGTAGCAGGCGCACAGCGCGCCTGGGACTGGGCACGCGATGGGATGCTGCCCGATGAGGCCTACGCGCGCATCGCGGCCTTCGTCGGATTGTGAGCAATTTTTCTACTGGCCACGCTTGGCCGTTTCGCCTTAGAATGCGCCTAGTTCACACGGGAGGCCGCAGAAGCAATGAAGAACCGACTTACCTACTTGATGGCAGCCGTGGGCGCACTGGCGATCGTGGTCTTTGTCACATGGCTGCTCGTCCCCGACAACGTTCCCGCCTACGAGGCGGCGATTGCCTTCGCCAACGCGGCAGGCCGCGGCGACGACAACACCGCGATGAACCTCTTGAGCGAGGAACTACAAGCGTGGGTGCGCACGAACTGCCCTGATGGCAGCGTCAGCGTGTGCGTGGACGACTACACACCAGCGGACTGGGGCGGCATGCTCTCCACGGTGTTTCGACGCGCGCAGCCCGTGCCGGGTGTTGAGGGCTTCGATGTTCAGCTCGTGGCCACTTACGAGGACAATCAAGGCTTCAGCGGGGTGTGCATCTACACGCAGGTGCTGCGCCAGCCGGACGGCTCGTGGCGCGTGACGCGCTGGGCGGGCTGGTTCTCGTGCGACGAACCGAACAGCGGCCTCTCCGCGCTGATTAGCGATCCGACTGTGCCGCACCGCGCGCCATGAAGTGGCTGCTGCTGGCGCTGCTGCTAGCGGGGTGCAGCCGCGTGCCGGCGCGCGTTCCGCCTCAGCTTGAGCACACGCCCGGCCCGGCAATCAGCTTTCGAGAGGGGCGGGTGGTGCTGGAGGCGTTCAGCGTGCCGATCCCGCCCCGATGGCGCGTGATCAAATCCAGCACGGCGCAAGAGCCGCTGCGGGTGGTGCTGGCCGCGCCAGACGACGCCCTGCTCATCACCGCTGCTGTCGACGTGCGCACGCTCGACAATCCTACCCTGCCCGTCCGCCATGAAGAAACGCTGCGCCGCGCCGGTCAGACGCTCTACCTGATCGGCCAAGCGACCGACGAGGCTGCGCCCGCGCTGGCGGCGCTGTGGCCGCGCTTGATCGACGGCCTTGAGACGCCCTAACCCCCTGTTTTTCTAACTAACCTGACCACAAATAAGCACTTTCGCTTATAGCCTCCACTTGACATTTGTCATATAGTGACAAATGTCACAAAAGGTTGTGAATGATTTCACAGATATGTAGTAAAAGGTCACAGGGATTTCACGCTGTTAGGTTAGTAAAAGGGGTGTAAAGTGGCTGCTGCGAACAACCGTTACCAGATCAGCATCATCGTCGATCAATTTAAACTCAAGCAAACGCTGCTTGTGCTGCCCGCGATCATCTTCGCGCTGGCAGCGCTGACGTACATCGTTGTGGATTTGACGGGCGTCAGTCGACCAGCAGAGCCGATCACGGCAGAGACCGCAGCCCCAGCCGACGTTCAAGCCGTGGCAGACAGCTTCCGGCAGAACGCCTCATACCCTGCCAGCGGTGCAGAGTTGAACACCAACCTGTTTGCGATGCGCCTGCCGCCGCCCCCACTAGACGCTGTGCCCTATGACGTGCGTCACCCGCTGTCGAACGGCACGAGCGTGCCCGTCAAAAAACGCTGGCTGTGGGTTCCGACTGGTCAGGCGATCACTGTTTCTGAGGATGGCAGCCGCGTAGACGTGCCCGATGGCACGATGTGGTGGAAAGAGTTCTACCTCGAGACTGACCGCGGCGTGTTCTTAATCGAGCGCCGTGTCACCTTGAAGGTTCCGGTGTCGAATCGCTACCCAGAGGGGTGGGCTTTTTTCAGTGCGCACCACATGCCCGCCCAGTGGGAGCCGAACGTGCCTGTCAGGCTGTCCACTGGCGAGGCCGGCCAGTTCTTCTTCCAGCCGACTGATTGGATCCCGACGCAGAACGAGGCACAGACGGTTGAGGTGCGCTTTGCAGACGAGCGCGGCGTGGAGTTCCCCTACATCTTCCCCGGCCAGACGCAGTGCATGGTGTGCCACGGCGGGGCGGCTGCCGCCTATCCTAACCCGGACGATGACCCAATCTTCGCGTTCGGGCTGCACCCTAACAACTTGACGCCGGAGTCCTTCATGGCGTTGGTGCAGCGCGGTTGGATCCGCAACGGTGAGCGTATCTTGACCGCCAGTGCCGAGCCATTGCCCAGCGATGAGCTGTCGTTGGATGAGCTAACCCATCAAGTGGTGGGCGTTATGCGCAACAACTGCACGTCGTGCCACAACACGTCGGTTCACGCGGCGGCCAACTTCAGCGGCTTCTTGCTCGACCCCAACCGCGAGTACACGACGGAGGAGTTGATTGAGCTGTTTCACGTCAACGGGCGCATGATTCCAGAGGCCTTCCCGCTTGTGACGCCCGGCAGCCTTGAGGAGAGCGAGTTGTGGCTGCGGGTGAACGGGCTAGAGGGGCGTCGCCGCATGCCCCCGAGCGAGGGTGGCCTGCCGGACATCGATCCCGCGGTGGTTGAGCTGATCCGCACTTGGATTTTGCGCACCGGCCAGAGCTAAAATCCCCTCAGCATCTCACTTTGTGCTGTCGTAGAAGCTGCCCGCGTGGCAGCTTCTTGTGTTTTCCTTGCAGGCGTGTCTCAAGCGCTGGGCACGGAAGCACAGCCATCCCCACCTCGCTGTTGTCCTGGGTGCACCACTTCTTAGAATAGACAAGCGGCATAACCTGCGCCCTCTGTGGGTGTTTACAAACACAGGGAACAAGGAGACATGAATCATGCGGGTGGCTGTATTCACCGAGACGTTTTTACCCAAGACCGACGGCATTGTGCGCGTCGTCTGTTTGTTGTTAGATCACCTCAAGCGGCGTGGGATTGAAGCCGTGGTCGTCGCGCCGCGCATCGGGGACATTCGAGACTACAACGGCATCCCTGTGCTGACCGTCCCCGCGGTGACCTTTCCACTTTACCCAGAACTCAAATTTGGCCCGCCGACCCCGTTCACCTACCGTGATCTGGTGGCGTTCAAGCCGGACATCGCCCACTTCATCCACCCCGTCGCGGTCGGCATTCCGGGCATGGCGATGGCCAAAGTGATGGGCATCCCGACGCTGGCGTCTTTCCACATCGACATCGCGCGCATGGCCGATCACTTTGGCGTCGGCTTCCTGCGCGGCTTTACCGACTTCGCCACGCGCACGATCTTCAACTGGGCGGATTACAGCCTCGCCCCCAGTAAGCTGATCGAAAACGAGATGCGCGCGATTGGCATCCACAACGTAGGGCTGTGGAAACGCGGCGTGGACGCCCACCGCTTTAACCCCAGCTTCTACAGCGACGAGATGCGCTGGCGGCTGAGCGAGGGCCATCCAGAAGACACCCTGCTGCTCTATGTGGGACGGCTTTCCGCGGAGAAGCAGGTGAGTCATCTGCGCGCCGTGCTGGACGCTGTGCCGAGGACGCGCCTCGCCATCATTGGCGACGGCCCAGAGCGCGCCGCGCTGGAGGAGCACTTCGCCGGTCGCAGCGTTCACTTTGCGGGCTACTTGCAGGGTGAAGAACTCTCACAGGCCTACGCCAGCGCGGACATCTTCACCTTCCCTAGCGCGCTGGAGACCTTCGGCCTCGTCGTCGTGGAGGCGATGGCGGCGGGGCTGCCCGTCGTCAGCTCGCGCGTGGGCGGCATCCCGGACGTGGTGCAAGAGGGTGTCACCGGCTTCACCTTCGAGGTAGGCGACATCGATGGCTTGATCGCAGGGGTGCGGCAGATCTTGGCTGTGCCGGGGCGACTGGAGGCGATGGGGCAGCAGGCGCGCGCCTTCGCTGAGACGCAAAGCTGGGAAGCCATGATGGACGAGGTGATCGTCCACTATGAGCGGCTGATCGCGCAGGCGCACGCACATCACCGTGCGACGGCCTGACGCGCCCCGCTGGGGGCTGGCCGCGCTCATCGTCTTTAGCGCGCTGCTGCTGAGCAGCGCCCGCTCCCACAGCCTGCGGCCGGATGAGGCGTGGCTGGCATGGGCCATCCACTACGATCCAACGGAAATCACTGGTCAGCGCTGGCAAATCGACACGCTGGGTAGCGCGCTACGCTTCACCCGCGACGACGTGGCGCAGGCGTGGCAGCGGCTGAGCGCTGCGCCTCTCCTCACACGCGCCGGCGGGATGCTGCTCAACGGGTGGGCGCTGCTGACGGGTGAGAGCGAGATCGCGCTGCGGCTGCCGCTGGTATGGATGGCGCTGCTGCTGAGCGTGTTGGGGCTGCGCGGGCTGTGGGCGGCGCGTTGGACGTGGCGTCTGATGGCGCTCGTCTCGTTGGCGCTCAGTGGGGGCGTTGGGCTGTGGCTGGCGCAGCCTACGCCTGACTGGCGCGGGTTCATCGCAGCAGTGGCCGAGCGGCGCACCGCCGATCAAGCGGCGTTCGTCGCATGGGAGCCGCACAGCGTGATCGCCTATTACGACCGCCGCACGCCGATCCGCGTGGGCATCAGCGTCGATGTGGGCTGGCGCGCCTTTAGCCTCGACGAGCTGGCCGACCTTGTGACGCGCTTCGA
This sequence comes from Anaerolineae bacterium, assembly GCA_034432435.1. Lineage (GTDB taxonomy): Bacteria > Chloroflexota > Anaerolineae > Aggregatilineales > Phototrophicaceae > JANWYT01. The sequence goes on along the minus strand of DAOUBS010000198.1, from coordinate 4,797 downwards.
CACCTACGACCAGATCTGGGTGTTGATTGACGGGCGCGCGGAATTGTCACAGGCGCTCATTGAACTGCTGGATGCGGATCGCTCGCTGCTGTGGACGTATCGTGAGCGGCTGGCAGGCTTCGTCGCGTACCGCTTCCAACGCTAGGTTTCTTTAGCAGTTCATAAGCCGCGTTCACGCAGTTTTCAGCCAGATGCGCTATGCTTTAGACTGTTTCGCTTATTCAGAAGCACGCGAAGGAGAAGACAATGACAATCCTTGTGACGGGTGGCGCGGGTTTTGTCGGCAACAATGTCATTGAGAAGTTGGTGCAGCAGGGCAAGCCAGTCAAGGCGATGGTGCGCCCCGGCAGCGCGGATAAGGTCAAGCTGCGGCTGGGCAAATTCGGCGACAAGGTCCGCGTGGTCGAGGGCGACGTGCGCGACCGTAAAACCCTGCCGCGCCTGATGGAAGGCGTCAGCGCGGTGGTTCACACGGTCGCTATCTCGATGGAGAAGGGTGATGCTACCTACGACGAGGTGAACTATCAGGGGACGATCAACGTGGTGGACGCCGCCGAGGACGCGAGCGTGCAGCGCTTTATCTTCATCAGCCAGAACGGGGCCAGCAGCTCGATCAAGTATCGCTTTTTGCAGAGTAAGGGCAAAGCGCAAGACTACGTCCACAACTCGAAATTGGATGCAACGTCGCTGCGCCCGAGCGCCATCTTTGGCCCGCAGGATGAGTTCTTCAACACGTTCGCGCGGCTGCTGCGCCTCACACCGCTGATCTTCCCGCTGGTGGGCGGCGGCAAAGCGGAGTTTCAGCCGGTGTCGGTCTATGATGTGGCGGAGGCCACCGTTCGCTCGCTCGATGACCCGACGACCATCGGCCAGGCGCTCGACCTCGGCGGGCCAGAGGTGCTCACGCTGGGCGAGATTGAGCGGCGCGTCATCAAAGCGCTGGAGACGTCGCGGCTGCTCTTTCCGGCGCCGGTCTGGCTGCTGCGCCCGGCCGTGGTGGTGATGCAGTCGGTGCTGCCCGGCTCGCCGGTCACGACCAGCCTGCTGGAGCTGCTGGCCGTGCCGAACACCGTGCCGAACAACGCCCTTGTGACCCACTTCAACATGCAGCCGATCCCGTTCGATGGGCCGCACATCGCCTACTTGAAGAACGCCACCGCCGGTGAGGCGCTGCGCAAGTTCTTCACGGGCAAGGTGTCGAGTTGAGCGGTGGTGGGCAGGGCGTTTGGCTTTTCTGAATGCTGATTGACCGTGTATTGTTAGCGAGGTGAAGATGTTACAACGAGTGCAAGCCCTGCCGAAGCCTGTGCGCATCGGCCTCTTTGTGGGGGTGGCGCTGGCCATCCTATTGGCGTTGGTGCTGATCACGCTGGCGGTGGGCGTGGTGATTGTGCAGAACTCGCCGCGCTTGGTGAGCGTGCCGCTGGTGGCTGGCTACGAAGTCAGCGAGTATATGCCGCTGCCCGATGAGGACGCCTTCCCGGCGGCCATCGCTGTAGACGCCAACGGCACGATCTACACCGGCAGCTACGTCAGCGGGGCGGTGTGGGCGATCACTACGAACCGCGTCATGGTGGAACTTCCGAACACGCGTGAGCAGATCGGCAGCGTGACCGGCCTCACCGTCGGGCCGGACGGGCAGCTCTATGTGTTGGATCGCATCTCGCCACTGCAAGCGGCTGGGGCGCGCGTGTGGACGATTGCGCCCGACGAGACGCTGACGCTGCTGCACGACTTCACCGGCAGCCGCGCCGACATCCTCGAACTGCCGGACGACATCGCTATAGACAGCGACGGGCGCATCTACATCAGCGACCGCGGCATCAACCCGAACAACAACATCATCTACCGCATCGCCCCCGACGGCACAGAGGGCGTCTGGTGGCAGTCCCCGCCAGTGACAAACGCCCTGAGCTACGCGCCGACTGGCCTCGCCTACGATGCGGAACGCAGCGCCCTCTACGTGACCGATTCGACGTTGGACATCCTCTACAAAGTGCCCATCAACCTTGACGGCAGCGCAGGCGAGAACATCGTGCTCTACGATCGGCGGCAGGGCAACGAGCCGACCCCGCCCGGCTTCGATGGCGTGACGGTGGACGATCAAGGTCGGGTGTTCCTCGCGGCGTTGGGGACGAACCGCATCGGCATGTATGACCCGAACACGGGCCTGCTGACCTACATCGCGGGCAACTTCCGCGGCGCGGCGGACGTCGTCTTCAGCCCGCTGACGCAGCGCCTCTACGTGGCCAATTGGGATCAACGCTCGCTGCTGCCAACGCAGGTGCTGTTCCTGATGGTAGAGACGCGCCCACACCTGCCCTTCGCGCTAGACGTCATCACGCCCACAGGCAGCTAAAGCTCCTTTCAGGGGGTGCGTTACTGGTCGAAAGGTGGAGCGCGCCCTCTCAATTCGCACTTTTACGCGCCACGCGTGATCGCCTATAATGCGCGGCGCAGCATGTTATTGGCGCACTCACCCACGAGAAAATCCTATGTCTGACACGCTGGAACAGGCCAAAGCCTTGATTGAAGAGGACCGTTACGAAGAGGCGATCCAACTGCTTGACGCGGCCATCGAGCAGGACAGCGCCAACGCTGAGCTGTGGCATCAGCGCGGGATTGCTTACTACGAGCAGGACGACTTCCGTAATGCCCTACGCGACTTTAACCGCGCGATCCGCCTCAAGCCTAACGAGCCGCGCTACTACGTCTCGCGTGGTCGCATGCACAGCTACCGAGGTGATTTTCAAGAGGCTGCCAGCGACCTGAAGCGCGCCCTGAAATTTGACCCCAACTGCGCAGAAGCCTATGCCGAGCGCGGCGACCTTTATGCGCGCCGCGGCGACACCAAAAACGCGCTGGCGGATTACGACCGCGCCCTTGAGCTGGACGACACGCTTGTTGAGGCGTGGTACAGCCGCGGCATCCTCTACAGCGACAAGAACGACCACTTCAAAGCCATCGCCGACTATGACCGCGCGCTCGCGCTCGACCCCGACTACGCCGACATCTACACCAGCCGCGGCGCAGCGTGGTACTTCGAGAACGACCACGAGAAGGCCATGGCCGACTTCAACCGTGCCATCGAGCTGGACCCCGACGACCCGCGCGCCCTGAACAACCGCGGCGTGCTCCACTTCGTTCAAGCCAACTACGTTGCGTCGATGGCAGACTACGCCCGTGCCTTCGAAAAACTCCCGCATGAGCCGCTGCTCATCGGCGGGATCGCCATCAACGCCCACGTGATGGGCGAGGTGGAGCGCGCCAAAGAGCTGTGGGCGTCGCTCGTCAAGATCGACCGCCGCTACCTTGACCCGACCTTTGTCGAGCAAAACCTGCTCTGGCCAAAGGAACTCGTCGCCGAGGCGAGCAAGATCATCCAGAGCCTACGCTCATAGGGGCGCGTCGTTCATGGGGCGATGTGGTGGAGCGCCCCTACGGCAGGCCGTTCGCGGCCACCACGCGCTGATAGAAGTGCGCGCTTTGCTTGAAGGTGCGCTGCTGCGTGGCGTAGTCGACGTAAGTCATGCCGAAGCGCTTGTTGTAGCCCTCTGCCCATTCGAAGTTGTCCATGAGCGACCATTGGAAGTACCCTTTGAGCGGCACGCCCTCTTGGATCGCGCGCCAGCAGGCCGCTAGATGCGCCCGCAGGTAGCGCTCGCGTGCCTCATCGTAAACTTGCCCATCTGCCGCGACGGCGTCCGGCCATGCGCTGCCGTTCTCAGTGATGTACAGCGGTGGCGCTTGATACTCCGTTTTAAGGCGCATCAGCAGGTCGAACAGCGCCTGCGGGTAGACTTCCCAGCCCATATCGGTGTATTCGCTGTCAGTCTTGAGGTACGCCTCTTTGAACGCACCGTCACCAGCGCGCACCAAGTTACGGGTGTAGTAATTGACGCCGAGGAAGTCAATCGGGCGCGTCATCAGAGCTTGATCGCCGTCCTGTACCTCAAACATCGCCGCGCCGAAGTGCTGCGCCATGTCGGGTGGGTAGTGGCCGCGCAAGATAGCGTTGATGAACCAGCGGTTGTTGAAGCCGTCAACAAGGCGCGCGGCCTCACGGTCGGCGTGGCTCAGCGTCGAGGGGTAAGACGGCGTGAAGTTGAGGACGATGCCGTGCTGACCGTCAGGGACGTTGGCACGCAGCGCGTCGATGGCCATGCCGTGCGAGACCATCAGATGGTGCGAGACGAGCAGCGCCGTGGCGAGGTCTTGCTTGCCTGGAGCGTGCATCCCCCACCAGTTGCCCAAGAAGGCGATTACAAACGGCTCGTTGTGAGTGGCGAAGTGCTTCACGCGGTCGCCCAGCTTGCGGCTCACTGTGTCGGCGTAGGCGGCGAAGGCACTGAGCGTGTCGCGGTTTTCCCACCCACCGATGTCTTGCAGCGCCTGCGGCAGATCCCAGTGGTAGAGTGTCAAGAAGGGGGTGATGTGGTGCGCGAGCAGCTCATCCACCAGCCGATCGTAGAAGTCCAGCCCACGCGGCTCGACTCGCCCACGCCCCTCTGGAAAAATGCGCGACCACGCCACGCTGAAGCGATACGCCTTCAGGCCGAGGCTGGCCATCAGCGCGACGTCGTCCTGGTAGCGGTGGTAGTGGTCACAGGCCACGTCGCCCGTGTCACCGTTAGCGACCTTGCCCGGCGTGCGGCAGAACACATCCCAAATCGTCTCGCCGCGCCCGTCTTCGTTCGCCGCGCCCTCGATCTGATAGCTGCTGGTGGCCGCGCCCCACAAAAAATCGTCTGGAAACTGCATGAAGTTGTCTCCCTGATGGGTCAATACCGACTCGAT
>DAOUBS010000197.1:0-2997 GCA_034432435.1 Anaerolineae bacterium | reverse complement strand
GGCAACGAGTTGGGCTACACCACCCGTTATGAGTACATCGCGGGCGGCATCGTGAACGAGCAGGGGGTATTCATCCCCGGCAGCGGCATTCACGTCCTCGAGTCGCTCGACAACGAGGTGTTCCGTTTCTACGAGGGCTTGCGCACGTGGGAAGTGGAACTCGCCCGCTAAGCCTCACCCTCTGTGCCTGTCACAACAGCGAGGGGTCAGCCATCGGCTTACCCCTCGTTTGCGTTTGGCTGCCTCTCTTGCAAGTTGGCGCACCATTGAGTCTATATACGTCCAGATCGTCAATCATTTCATCCAAGCAGTTGATTTGTGATAAACTAGACCTATTATTACTAATGGTTTCATAGGCATGACAGCGCTCTTATCGCCCACTTTAGGGGACTACCTGTTCTACACCACAGCAGACGGCGTGTTGGTGCTTAACGCCCGTGGCCTCATTGCAAGGATCAACCCAGCGGCCTGTTCGATGCTGGCAGTGACGATAGAAGAAGTGCTTGGCCGCAGCCCAGAGCAAGTCTTTTCCAAGAACCCTGCGCTGCTCATGTTGATGACGAGGGATGCCCCTGCCACCGCCGACATTCGCCTGCCACGTCGTCGCCTCGCGCAGGGGATCACGACCCAGCTCGCCAGCGGTGAGCGCGTCGTGCTGCTGCAAGACGTGACCGAACGGCGCGACCTTGAAGACCGACGCGAGGCGCTTGTGCGCGCCATCGCCCATGACCTACGCAACCCCGTTTCAGCCATCGGCGGCTTCGTTGACTTGGTCAGGCGCACGGGCCCCCTCAACGACACACAGCTCAAATTCCTTACGCGCGCCCGCCAAACGGTTAACAAGATCAACGATATGGTTAGCTCGCTAGTTGATTTAGCGTGGATCGAGGCGGGCATGCCGCTTCAGCACATTCCGATCATGCTCGACACAATCATCGAACGCAGCGTGAAATCGCTGGAGGCGCTCGCAGTCGAACACGGCGTCGGCATCGTGCTCTCGCTTCAGCATCAACTGCCGCCGATCATGGGCGATCCTGAGCGTTTGCAGCTTGCGCTGCGTCACATCATCCAGAATGCCATTCAATACACCCTCGCCCCGGAAAAGAACGTCGTGATCCACGCATGGTCAGATCGTGATGAAATTTACTGTAACATCGCCGATCAAGGCATCGGCATCCCATCGGAGGAGTTGCAGCTCGTGTTTGACCGCATGTACCGCGGACGCGATGAGCGCATCAGCGAGATCCACGGCGGTGGCCTCGGCCTAACCATCGCGCGGACGATCATCCGACGCCACGGCGGCGACATCTGGGCGGCCAACAACGTTCACGGCGGGACGACTATTTCACTGGTGCTGCCCCTGAGCGTGTAGGCGCTGGCCTCTCACCTCTCTCTCTAACTTGGCGCGTACACTGATGTTGATTGTGCACTCCGAAAGAAGCCTATTATGAGCCTGTTCCGTCGTCGTCGATCTGCTGCCCCTGCTGATGCAGAGCCTGTGCCGTCTGGCCCTGTGCAGTGGCGGCGTATGCTTGGCTATCTGAAGCCTTACCGCGCCCGCCTCGCGCTGGCGCTCGTCGGCCTCGTCATCGCTGCTGCCACCAGCCTCGTCTTTCCCACCGTCATCCAAAATGTGGTCGATTCCGTCCTTGAGGAGCGCAACCGCGAGCTGCTCGACACGATCACGCTGGTGCTGCTGGGCGTGTTTGTCGTCCGCTCGATTGCCGAGTTCATCCAAAACTACAACATCTCGTACATCGGCGAGCGCATCGTCACCGATTTACGCGAGGAGCTTTACAGCCACTTGCAAACGCTGTCGCTCAGCTTCTTCACAGAGCGCCGCGTGGGCGAGCTGGTCAGCCGCATCTCCAGCGACGTAACTGTCATGCGCACCGCCCTCACCAACAACATCGCCTCGCTGCTCGGCACGGCGATCACACTGGTGGGCGCGCTAGTGTTGATGGTGGCGCTCAACTGGCGGCTGACGTTGTTCATCATCGTCCTCGTGCCGATTCTGGTGCTGGTCGGGTTTGGGTTCGGCTACTGGCTGCGCCGCATCAGCACCGAAGTGCAGGACGAGATCGCCGGCGCAACAGTCATCAGCGAGGAAGTGCTGCAAAACATCCGCGAGGTGAAGAGCTTCGCCCGCGAACCCTACGAGATCGAGCGCTATCGCGTCGCGGTCAACCGCGCGTTTCAAGCGGCGCTGCGGCTGCTGCGGGTGCGCTCGATCTTCGGGCCAATTGTGGCCTTCCTCGGCTTCGGGGCGCTGGCGCTCATCGTGTGGTTCGGCGGGCGCGAGGTGCTCGACGGGCGCTTGACCGGCGGCCAATTGATCTCGTTCTTGGTCTATGGCCTGACGGTGGCCGGCGGCTTCGCCGGGCTAGTTGGCCTGTTCAGCAGCTTCCAAGAGGCCATCGGCGCGACTAAGCGTGTCTTCCAACTGATGGACATGCGCCCGGCCCTCCAAGATGCGCCTGACGCGCTCGAACTGCCCCGCGTGAAAGGCCACCTCCAGTTCGATCGCGTGTCGTTCAGCTACGACCAGCGTCAAACCGTGCTCGATGACATCAGCCTCGACATCGCTGCGGGCGAGATCATTGCGCTTGTCGGCCCAAGCGGCGCCGGCAAGAGCACTCTCTTCAACCTGATCCCGCGCTTCTACGACCCCACCAGCGGCACGATCACCGTTGATGGCCATGACCTGCGGATGGTGACGCAGCGCAGCCTGCGCCAGAACATCGCCATCGTGCCGCAAGAGACGCTGCTGTTCGGTGGGACGATCCGTGAGAACATCCTCTACGGACGTTTAGAAGCCAGCGAAGCCGAGCTGATCGAAGCAGCGAAGGCCGCCAACGCCCATGAGTTTATCATCAGCCTGCCCGACGGCTATGATACGCGGGTCGGTGAGCGCGGCATCCGTCTGAGCGGTGGCCAGCGCCAGCGCGTCGCTATCGCCCGCGCCATCCTTAAAGACCCGCGCATCCTGCTGCTCGA
>DAOUBS010000196.1:0-15098 GCA_034432435.1 Anaerolineae bacterium | reverse complement strand
GCTGCGCCTGCTTGTCGTCGTCAACTACGCCCTAGACATCGTCCCCATCACAAAAGAGCAGTTTGTCTACCTCGATATGGCGATGTTCGGGGCGTTGATGGTGGGGCAGTATCAACGCTTTCGGAAGAGCCACATCTCGCTTGAACGCCAGCAGACCAAGTGGATCCTCTTGGGCATTGGCTTCGGGCTGGCGTTCTTCTTCGTTCGGCGGCTGGCGGACACCTATCTGCTGGAGAGCTTCCCTGAGCTGTACCTCGTCCTCTACATAGCCGCGCGGATTGCGACGCTGTCAATCCCGATCGCGGTCACGTTTGCGCTGCTGCGCTACCGCCTCTACGACGTGGACTGGGTGCTCAACCGCAGCCTCGTTTACGGCTTGCTGAGCGCGTTCGTCGTCGGCGCGCTGGCGGTGGGCCTGCTGATCGCTCAGGCGCTGCTGTCACAGTGGGTGAGCGCTGGCAACGCCCGCCTGATGATGGCGGTGCTCTCGGCGCTGGGGATCGCGTGGTCATATCAATCGGTGAGAGAACAGCTTCAACGCTGGATTGATCGACGGCTCTTTAGGCTGCGGGTGACCACAGGGACGTTCAAACCGCGCGAGGAACCTCTAACGAATCTGTGGACGGGCACGCAGCTTGATGATCTCGTCATCGGCGAGTTGGTGGCGCGCGGCAGCATGGGTCAGGTGTACGCGGCCACCTACTACGGCCAGCGCGTCGCCGTGAAGCTCCTGCCGCGGGAAACGGTTGAAGACGAGGCCAGCAGGCTCCTGATGCGTGAGATGCATCTCTTCCGCAGCTTAAGCCACCCCAACATCTGCCAGATGCTGGGCGGCGGGCTGTATCAAGACACGCCCTACATCATCATGGAGTACATCGAAGGCCGAGAATTAGAACGGGTGCTGACGGCGCGCGGGGTGCTGACGCTGGAAGAGACGCGCCTCATCGTCCGTGACGTGGCCGATGCGTTGGACTATCTGCACCAGCGCGAGATCATCCACCACGACGTGAAGCCGCGCAACATCATCTTGCAAGACCTGCGCGCAGTGCTGACCGACTTCGGCACGGCGCGGCACATCAGCGGCACGCAGGGCACGGGCGCGCTGCTCTTGGCGACCCCCGACTACATTGCGCCAGAGACCCTGCGCGCGGGCGGCCAAGCCTCCCCCGCCAGCGATATCTACTCGTTGGGGGTGGTGGCGTATCGCATGCTGACGGGGCAAAAGCCGTTCGAGGGGACGCTGCGGCAGAAGCTGGTGGCCATCGTCCACACCCCCGCCCGCGACCCGCGCGAACTCAACGACACCATCCCTGAGTTGACCGCACAAGCAATCCTGCGCGCGCTGGACAAAGACCCTGCGCGCCGTTTTGCGACCGCGAGCGAGTTCGCGCGGGCGTTGTGAAGGGCTTGGCGCGGTGTGCCCTGCCCTTACCACGCCGCGATCAACGCCTGCGCCAACGTCCGAACGCCGAGCGCGTCGAGGTGCACCGGGCTGTCTGTGAAGCGCTCGGCGGGGGCGACGTCCCACAGGTCGAGCAACTGCCAGCCGTTGGCCGCAGCCTGCTCGGCGTACACGGCGCGGAACTGGTCGAATGCCCACCGCGGATACCACGTGTTGTAGCGAAGATCGCTGTTTTGGCCGTTGGCGATGAAGATCGGCTGGTTGACGAGCAGCAGCGGCACATCCCCCAACATGGCGTGCGCCGCCGCGACCACGTCGAAGGCCAGCGCCGGCGTCAGGTCGTCCGGCGTGTCGAACGACTTCCACGAGCGATCAGCCTCAAAATCGCTGCGGCGCGGGGTGTAGTCGGGGTAGATTTGATCGATCCCTGTCGTGGCCCACGCGAAGCCAAACCACTGTAAGCGCCACCAATCGGCCACCAAGCGCCGCTGCCCGATGAACGTCTGCTCAGGCCAAGTGGGCGCGGGCAGGCGGTCTACGTCGAGGCGTAGGCGGTAGCGCGCGGCCAGAGCGCGCACGCGGTCGGCGTTGGCTTGCAGCAGCGGCGGGCGCAGCTGCTCGGCGCGGTAGAATGCGTCCAGCGTGTGCAGCCAGATCACCTTGTCCGGCTGATAGGCGCGCGCCACGTCCAGCAGCAGCAGGTCTTTGGTGAGCGACAGGATGGGATGGGCGAGGTTGTAGAAGCGCATCCGCCGTCCATCGGGCGCGACAAGGCCGCGCGCGTTCAACTGGCTGGTGAGCGTTTCCTCAGGCCGCAGCAGGATGCCCCACGTGGCGCTGTCGCCGATCACGATCACGCGGAACTCGTCGACGGCTTTGGGGGCGCGCACGGCGTGGGTGGCGAACATGGCTTCTAGGCTGTTCGTGCTGAGATTGTAGGCCGCGAGGCTCTCACCGTAGGGCAGGCGCTCACGATAAGGAACAAGCCAGCCGTACACGCTCAACGCCCCCAACGCGGGCATGGGCTGAACGATCAGCCACAGCCCGTTGAAGGCGAGGAAGAGGCCAGCGGCTTTGAGCAGCACGCGCAGCGGCAGTGACGCCTCACTTTTGAACATCCAGCCTTACCCCTCGTGCGCGGCCAGCAGCGGCGCGACGTGCGCGGCGGCGTCAGCCTCGGTGCGCGGCTCGGGCACATTGGCCCACAAGTGCCACGTCTCAACGTGTTCAACGCTCGCGTTCGGCGCGAGCGTCGTCAGCGGGCTGAGCGTCTCGACCTCCATGATCTGGTAGTTGGTGAAGAACTCGTACGAACAGCCGTAGTCGGGGTACTCGGCGTGGGGTTGGTAGGCGGCGCGGCAGGCGAACAGCGTGCCGTTGTTCCAATGGGCGGCCCACCCGTGAGCGTTGCCGAGGCCGAACTTCTGCGGCGCGGTGGCCTGCGCGTCGTGACGCAGCAGCACATACTCGCGCCCCCATGTCCAGCGTGGGTCGCTCATGTCGGTGTAAGGCCACAGCGTCAGCCGCGTGTTGGGCAGCAGGTCGGTCTCGTGGCTGCCGCGCGGGGGCAGCGGCACGATCGTCACCCCGCCATTGGCCATCACCGAGAGCGCCCACACCGCCAGCGTCACCGGCCACAGCCCGCTGTTCGTCAGCCGGTGCAGCACAGTGACGCGGGCGGCGGCCTCGTCTAGCGTGATCTCAAGCTGCTTTTCGATGCCGGCGTGGTCAACCGACTGGGTGACGACCAGCGTGCCGCCGTGCTGAGCGTGCGCCACGGGGAAGTTGTCGCGGCTGTAGGTGCGCTCGAACGTCTCTGGCGCGTGCCACAGCCGATGCCCGCCGTAGATGCGCCACGCGTCGCCCCCGCGCGCCCCCAACTGGTCGGGCACTTCTAGAAACTGGTTGGGCTGGCCGATGAAGCCCAAGCGCATCACGCGGATGCCGATCTCCTGTGGCACGATCAGCTCGATCAAGCCGTTGTGCAGGCGGGTGCTGCGCCAGCCATGATAGTCCACCGTTTCAAACGCAATACTCATGAGGAACCGGCTCTTTCGTGTGCCATCAACACGCTTTGATTGTAACGCAGGGGGCGGGCTTTCTAATGGATTTATTATTGTATTTTGGTCTGCTAATCATTAGACTAGCAAATGATTGGAATACAAACGATTGGGATACCTTGTATGTCTGACAAGCTGCGCCACGCCACCGCTGAGCTGAAGATGCTGAGCGCCTTCATCATGAAGATTGGCCGCGAAAGCTTCGAGCAGCGCATGCAGCGCGAAGGCTACGAGATCAGCGCTTTGCAGTTTGGCCTCCTCCGTATGTTGGCCATGGACGGCGAGCATTCGCTTAAAGAACTGAGCCAGAAGGTCATGTTAGATCCCTCGACGTTGGTGCCATCGCTAGACACGCTGGAACGCAAAGGCCTTGTGTTCCGCCACCGCGACGCCCAAGATCGCCGTCGGATAGTCATTGGCTTGACAGAGCAAGGGCAGCGCCTCGCCCAGCGCTTCCATGCAGTGGGCGACGATGATGCCATCTATCAGGCTCTCTTGCGCATGCGTGAGGCTGACATCGATCAACTGCTGCGCTTGATGCGCGCGCTGATTCAAGCGCTGCCAGACGGCGACCAGATGATGGACAGCCTGTGCGCCCGCCTGCGCAGCGCCCAATCGCCGCCATTGCCAGCCAACCAGAAGGATACGTAAGAACGAGGCCAATCGACGTACACGGGTTACAACCACTTTCACATCGTTTCGCGGGTTTAGCGCTGTCTTAACTTAAAAGGGGATTCATCACATGCAGGCAGCTATGTCGCAAGGTCAAACGGGGCCGCGCCCCAAACGCCGCGAGAAGCGCGGCAGCGGCGCGCTGACGCGCGCCATCGGCTATTTGCGGAACCACCGCCGCACGACGGGCATCGCATTAGGGGCGCTCATCGTCGCCACCATCGTTCAGCTCATGGTTCCGCAGCTCATTCAGAACATGTTCACCTTCATCACCGACGGCTTCCGCGCGGATGTGCTGCTCTCGATTGAGCCGGAGTTCGCGCGGCAGGCGGCGGTGCGCCTCGCGGGCGAGACGGTTGAATCGCTTGACTTGCAGCGCACGGCAGCGGCGCAGCTTCTGCTCAATACCGCGGTGATCGTCGTCACGGCAGCCATCTTCCGCGGCGCGTTCGCCTTCGTGCAAACCTACATGGCAGAGACCACCTCGCAAGGCCTCGCGTTTGACTTCCGCAACGCCATCTTCAGCAAGATCAGCCGCCTGTCTTTCAGCTACTACGACCGCAACCAAACCGGCCAGCTGATGATCCGCGCGACGAGCGACGTCGAGAACTTGCGCTTGTTCATCGCGCAGGGCTTGTTAGGGGCAGTGCAGGCCTTCTTGCTGCTCTCGCTAACCCTGGTGATCTTGTTCCTCAGCAGCCCGCGGCTGGCGCTCGTTGTCGTGGCCATCCTGCCGCTGACGTTCATCATCTTCGCCATCTTCGGGCGCGTCTCGCAGCCCCTCTTCGCCGAGGTTCAGCGCCGCCTGTCGACCCTTAACACCGTGCTGCAAGAGAACGTGGCGGGCATCAAGGTCGTGCGCGCGTTCGTCCGCGAGCGGCAGGAAGCGGAGCGCTTCTACGCTGCCACCGATGCCCTCTACGAGCAGCAGCTGCTCGTCGGGCGTACGTTCAGCTTCCTCTTCCCGCTCATCTTCTCGATTGCACAGGCTGGCACGCTGTTGATCTTGGGGGCCGCCGCGGAGCCGATTCTGCGCGGGGAACTGACCATCGGCCAGTATCAAGCCTTCTCGCTCTACTTGGCGCTGCTGTTCGTGCCGTTGGGGAACTTGGGGTTTATCGTGTCGCTGCTGGCGCAAGCCTCCGCCTCTGCTGAGCGCATCTTCGAGATCCTCGACGCCGAAAGCGACGTCAAAGAGAAGCCCGATGCACTGCACTTAGACGACGTGCGCGGCGATGTCGCCTTTGAGCACGTCACCTTCCGCTACTTCAACAGCGGCGAGCCTGTCCTCAAAGACGTGAGCTTCACTGTGAAAGCGGGCCAGACGGTCGCGCTGCTCGGCTCAACCGGCAGCGGCAAGACGACGATCATCAACCTCATCCCGCGTTTTTACGACGTGAGCGAGGGGCGCATCACCATCGACGGCCACGACATCCGCGATTTGACGATCGACAGCCTGCGCAGTCACATCGGCATCGTCCTACAAGAGACGAACCTCTTCAGCGGTACGATCCGCGACAACATCGCCTTCGGCCGCCCCGACGCCAGCGATGAGGAGGTGATGGAAGCCGCCAAAGCCGCCGCCGCCCACGACTTCATCATGAGCTTCCCTGAGGGCTACAACACCCTCGTGGGCGAGCGCGGCAGCACCCTCTCCGGCGGCCAGAAGCAGCGCATCGCCATCGCGCGCGCCCTGCTGCTCAAGCCGAGCATCCTCATCCTTGACGACAGCACCAGCGCCGTGGACTTCGCCACAGAGGCCAAAATCCAGCAGGCGCTCGACCGCCTCATGCAAGGGCGCACGAGCTTCGTCATCGCGCAGCGCATCAGCACCGTGCGCAACGCGGATCTGATCCTCGTGCTCGACAAGGGGCAGATCGTCGCCAGCGGCACGCACGACGATCTGCTAGAGCACAGCCCTGTCTACGCCGAAATCTTCAACAGCCAACTAGTGGGCGATGCCGCCCCGAGCACACAAGGAGCCTAAACCATGTTCATGGATGGGGGTCGTCAACTCTTAAATCAGGAGACCGCTCGCCCGAAGAGCGTCGTCGTAACGCTGCGCCGCTTCTGGACGTATTTCCGCCATTATTGGGTGGCGCTGCTGACCGTGTTGGCGCTGACGTTGGGCGCGGTGTGGGCGGGCATCCAAATCCCGCTTGTCACAGAACAGGCCGTCAACTGCTACCTCGTCCCGAACCCGCAGGCCTGCACCCACACGCAGGTTCCGCCGGAGTGGACCACCGCCGCCGGGGCGACGGGCGACGCGCTCGGGAGGCGGCTGCGCGGGGTGGGCGAGTTGGTGCTGATCGCGCTGGGGCTGCTGGCGATGAACGGCACGCTCATCGGCTCGGCCTTTTATACGATGCGCTACGCCGGCCAGAACGTCATCCGCCGCTTGCAGCGCGAGATGCTCCATCAGATTCATCGCCTCTCGCTGGGCTACTACAGCAAGAACGAGGCGGGCGACGTGATGAGCCGCGTCACCAACGACGTCGACACGCTCCAGCAGACGTTTGGCTTTGCGCTGATGCAGGTGGTGACGGCGGTGCTCAACGTGGGTTGGATTATCATCACGATGCTACAGCGCCAGTGGGAGTTTGCGCTGTTGAGCTTGTCGATCGTGCCGGTCATGCTGGCGGTGACGTGGTACTTCAGCGGCCAAGCGCGCAAGGCCTTCCGCCGCGCCCGCCGCGAGATCGGCAGCGTGAACGCCAACCTGCAAGAGAGCATCGCCGGCGCGCGCGAGGTGCAGGCCTTCAACCGCGAGGAAGAGGCCATCGCCCAATTCATGACCAGCAACGACGCCAACCGCGCCGCCAACGTGCGCGCCGCCCTCTACACCAGCGCGCTCTCGCCCGTGCTGGAGGCGCTCAGCTACGTGAACTTAGGGATTGTCGTCGTGGTGGGCGGCTTGGGGCTGCTGGGGATGATCCCGTTCATCGACAAGAGCACTATCTCGCTCGGGCTGGTGATCGCCTTCATCCTCTACACGCAGCGCGCCACCCAACCCATCCAGCAGATCGCCCTGCTGTGGACCAACGTACAGAGCGGCATCGCCGGCGGCGAGCGCATCTTCAGCTTCCTCGATGAACAGCCAGACATCGTCGAGCTGCCCAACGCCAAGCCGCTGCCGCCGATCGAGGGGCGCGTGACGTTCGAACACGTGTCTGCCGAGTACGTTAAGGGCGAAAAAGTGCTGGACGACGTCACGTTTGAGGTGCAGCCCGGCCAGATGATCGCGCTCGTCGGGCCGACTGGCGCGGGCAAGACGACCGTCATCAACCTCATCCCGCGCTTCTACGACGTGAGCAGCGGCGCGGTTAAGATCGACGGGGTGGACGTGCGCACCGTGACGACCGACAGCCTGCGCAGCCAGATCGGCATCGTGCTGCAAGATACCTACCTCTTCAGCACCACCGTGATGGAGAACATCCGCTATGGCCGCCTTGACGCGACCGATGAAGAGGTGATCGCCGCGGCCAAGCTGGTGGCCGCCCACGACTTTATCGAACGGCTGCCCAACGGCTATCAGACCGTCCTCGGCGAGCGCGGCGGCGGCCTCTCGCAGGGGCAGCGCCAGTTGATCGCCATCGCGCGCGTGGCCTTGATGAACCCACGCCTGCTGATCCTCGACGAGGCGACCAGCAGCGTTGACACCCGCACCGAGCGCGTCATCCAAGCGGCGTTCGACAAGCTGCTGCAAGGCCGCACGAGCTTTGTGATCGCTCATCGCCTTTCGACGATCCGCAATGCGGATCAAATCTACATGCTCAAGGCGGGGCGCATCGTCGAGCACGGCACGCACGAGGAACTCATGGCGCGGCGCGGCGAGTACTACACGCTCTACATGAGCCAGTTCAAAGCGCAGGAAGACGCCCCGCAGCCTGTGCCCGTCGTCGGGGACTAGGGGCGTGTTTTGGGGGGCACGGCAGGCCGTGCCCCTATTCGTAGCGCAGCACGTTCAGCGGCTTCTCGCCCGAGGCGCCCCACGCGGTCGTCAGCGCCGCGCCGAGCGCCACGCCCACGCACAGCGCCATCAGCAGCAGCACCGTCGGCCAGTTGATTGGCGCGTCGACCTGCCCTTGCAGCAGCACGATCAACCCCACCAAGCCCAGCCCGATGCCCACGATCCCGCCCACCAAGCCCAAGATCGCGTTCTCGATCAGCAGCATCCCCAGCACGCGCTCGCGTTGAAGGCCGACGCTCTTCATCACGGCGATCTCGCGCCGCCGCTCTAACGTCGAGAGCGCCACCGAGTTAGCGATCACCACGCCCCCCACCACCAGCCCCAACAGCGCCACCAGCAGCGGGAAGGCCGTGAACTGGCCGAGCAGCGCCTCAAACAAGCGCACGAACACCTCCGTTTCGATCAGGAAGGTTTGCGGCACGTCGGCGATGGCGCGGCGCAGCGGTGCGATCTGATCGGGCGGGATGCTGGCCGCGATGCTGATGCTGTTGGGCGCGAGGTCTTCTGGGATGGACGACAGCAGCACGTAGTTCGTCGCTTGGCCCAGCGCGAAATCCGTCGGCTGCGGGCGAACCCCGACGATGGTGTAGCGCAGCTCGTTCGTGCGCGCGCCGAGGCCTAAGAAGCCGCCCACGCTGTAGCGGTAGACGATCGTATCGCCCACTTGCAGCCCAGCATCCGTGATGAGCGCGGACTCCGTCAAGACGAGGCCGCGCGCGTCGTCGGGGGTGAGCGGCCGCCCGCTGAGGAAAGTCACCTCTGGCTGCGCGGCCAGCTGCTCGGGTGTCAGCGCGCCCAGCCCGCCGATGATCTGCACGAACTCGTTGCGGCGGCGCAGCTCTTGCGCGCGCAGCTGTCGCTGACGATCCAGCGAGACCTCTTCCCCCGGCGCGGGCGTCGTGCGGAAGGCGAGGAACGGATCTGTGGCCATCAAGCGTGCTTGAATCTCGTCGAGCGTGAGGGTGCTGCCGTCCGCCCGCACGGCCTCCACGAAGTCGAGGCGATAGGCGAAATTGACGCGGTACTGCACCTCCCCTGCTAGCGCGTTCAGCTCGGTCTCCACCCGCGCGAGCGCGGCGCGGTTGGGCACTTGGATGAAGACGTTGTCCTCTTGTTCCAGCAGTTGGCCGATGCTCTGGGTGACGGTGTCGGCCAGCAGGGTGATCAAGCTCAGCGAGAAGACGCCGACCACCAGCGCCAGCAGCGTGACCGCCGCCCGCCCGCGCGTCACGAGCATCTCGCGCAGCGCAATCTTGAGGTCAACGAGGCCGAAGCTGGGCATGAAGCGCCCGATCAGCCAGATCGTGAGCAGCAGCAGCGTGAACAAGACCCCGGCCACGAGGAACGCGCCGACGATCACCGCGACGGCTTGCAGCGCGCTGCCGAGGATGCCCGCTGCCACCGCGCTGAGCGCCGCGATGACGACCAAGAGCGCCCCGAACGTGCTCAGGCTGCCCGTGCGCGGGATGAGCGTGTCCTCTGGCCGCAGCACCGTGGCCGGGCGCACCTTGCCGGCCGAGAGCGTCGGAATGAAGCCGAACACCGTCGTGACGAGCGTCCCGACGACGACCCCCGCAATGACCGCGTTTGGCGCGATGATGAACGCCAGGGGTTGGCCGAGCAGGCCTTCCGCCACGCCGCGGATGGCGAACACCAGCCCCCAGCCCAGCAGCACGCCGAACGCGCTGCCCAGCGCGCCCATCACCGCCGCCTCGAACAAGAACAGCGCGGTGATCTGGCCGCTTTGCAGGCCCAGCGTCTTGAGCACGGCGATCTCCAGCACGCGCCGCCGCACGACCACCTGCATTGTGTTGATGATGCCCACGCTGCCCAGCAGCAGCGCGATCAAGCCCATCACCGTGACGAGCTGGTTGACGTTCTCAGCGACGCGTTCATAAGTGCGTCGCAGGTCTTCGGTGGTCGTGGCGCGCGTGAACGGGAAGCGCTGCCCTAGCGCCCGCTCCACCGCGACCACGTCGGTTCCCGCTGGCAGGCGTACGTAGATCGGGTCGATGCGCAAGGCCTCTGCGTTAAAGCGCGCGAAGGCGGCCACGTCCAGCATGTAGAAGCCGTTGAGCGCCGCTAGAAAGTCCTGCGTGGGGTTGCGTACTTCTGCGTCCGTCGGGACGACGCCGCGCACAGTGAACGTGCCCTCCACGCCTTGCAGCGTCACGACGTCGCCCACGCCCACGCCGAGCCGTTCCGCCACGAGCGTGTTCAGCGCGATGTCGTCGGGGCTGGTCAGCAGTGCGGCCAGCGGCGCGCCGTCCACGCTGAGCACCTCGCCGTAGAAGGGGTAGCGTGCGGCTTCGATCACAACGGGCAAGATGCCGGTGGTTTCTTCGTTCGTTTGGGGGTTCACGACGACGACGCCCTGCCCGCTGCCGGTGAAGAGGGCAATCGGGCTGGCGACGTTGACGCGATAGGTGACGTCTGCGCCGGGGTAGGTGGCTTGCAGCCAATCGCGGATCTGCTCATAGCCTGCCGCGCTGAAGAAGTACTGCGTCGTGCCGAAGCCGCCAAACGCGAGCGGGGTCGTCACGATCAGGCCAGCTTCAATGCCGGCTTGCAGGGCCGCTTGGCCGTCCTCGCTGCTGCCGCTGGCGGGGCGCACTTGCAGGTCACCGCGGTTGCTCTGCTGGAGGTTGGCGGTGAGGGTGTTCTGCACCATCACCGCCAGCGTCTGCAAGCTGACAATGGCGGCCACGCCCGCCGCGATGCACAGCAGGGCGAACGCCGTGCGCTGAGGGTTGCTACGCAGGTCGTTCCAGGAGTGCGCGGCGTAAAACCGCAGTTGATCGAGCATCAGGCGAGTTCCCTTACGAGGGGCGGCACAACCGCCGCTGCCGGCGCGTCCTCGGCCACTCGCCCATCCACGATGCGGATGATGCGGTCAGCGGTGGCGGCGATGTCCATGTCATGGGTGACGAGGATCACCGTTGTGCCGAGGTCGCGCTGAATTTTGCGGAAGGCGTCGAGGACGATCTGGCTGCTGGTGGTGTCGAGGTTGCCGGTCGGCTCATCGGCCAGCAGCATCGGTGGGTTGTTGGCCAGCGCACGGGCGATGGCGACGCGCTGCTGCTGCCCGCCGGACAGCTGCGACGGGCGGTGGTGGGTGCGGTCGCCGAGGCCGAACAGCGTCAGCAGCTCGCGGGCGCGCGTGACCGGGTGGTAAGTGCGGATGCGCGAGAACTGAATAGGCAAGGCGACGTTTTCCTCAGCGGTCAGCGTGGGGATGAGGTTGAAAGACTGGAAGATGAAGCCGATCTTCTCGTTGCGGATGCGCGTCAGCTCGCGCTCGTTCATGCGGGTGATGTCCACGCCGTCGATGAACAGTTGGCCGCTAGTGGGGCTGTCGAGGCCGCCCATGAGGCCCAGCAAGGTGCTCTTGCCGCTGCCACTGGGACCGATAACCGCGACGAACTCGCCGCGCGCGACGCTCAGGCTCACCCCGCGCAGCGCATCCACCTTGACTTCCCCCACTTTGAGCTGCTTGGTCAGGTCGACTGCCCGCAGCACTTCGTTGCTCGTCTTCACCGATAATTGCCTTCTGTTTAACGTTTATAACTGCGACTAGTCTACAGGAAGATTGTGTAAGAATGTCGTCGAAAAGGTGAAAAAATGCCAAGAGAACAAGATCTAGCCGTGACACGCCGCGGGCATGGCCGCCGTGCCCCTTTCCCCGCGGCGCGTTATAATCTAGTCTGGCATCCGACCGCACACGTGAGGGAACGCGCATGACAGAGACGTTAGGCTTCATCGGGCTGGGCATCATGGGGCGCGGCATGGCGCGCAACCTGCTGAAGGCCGGTTACTCCGTCCACGTGTGGAACCGCACCGCCGCCCGCATGGACGAGCTGGCCGCTGACGGCGCACAGCCGACGACCTCGCCGGCTGCGCTGGCCGCTGTGTGCGACGTGATCTTCATCTGCGTGAGCGACACGCCCGACGTGCAGGCCGTCATCCTGGGCGAGGGCGGCGTCATCCACGGGGCGCGCCCCGGCGCGCTCGTCGTCGACATGAGCACCATAAGCCCACAGGCCACCCGCCAGATCGCCGCGCAGCTCGCAGCCCGCGGGGTGGGCTTCCTCGACGCGCCCGTCAGCGGCGGCAGCGAGGGCGCAGCCCGCGGCACGCTCAGCATCATGGTCGGCGGCGATGAAGCCCACTTCCAACGTGCCCTGCCCTACTTCCAAGCGATGGGCCAGACGATCACCCACATGGGCGACGTCGGGTGCGGCCAGCTTGTGAAGCTCGTCAATCAGATCCTCGTCGTGATCAACATGCTGGCGGTCAGCGAGGCGCTGGTGTTCGCGCAGGCGGGCGGCCTCGACCTCGAGAAGACCATCCAAGCTGTGGCGGGCGGCGCGGCGGGCAGTTGGATGCTCAGCCACCGCGGCACGCAGGCCATCGTCCGCGACTTCCGCCCCGGCTTCACGATTGACCTCCAGCAGAAAGACCTACGCCTGGCGCTGGAGGCCGCCGACGAGATGGGCGTGCCCGTCATCGGCACGAGCCTCGTGTTCAACCTCTACCGCGCGCTTCAGCGCGACGGGCTGGGCAATCAGGGCAACCACGCCCTCATCATGGCGCTGGAGCGGCTGGCCAACCTCACCGTGGGAGCGCCCCAATGATCCACCTCTTCACCACCGGCGGCAGCATCGACAAGGCCTACTCGACCGTCGCCAGCGATTTCCTCGTCAGCGAGCCGCAGGCCGCCCACCTGCTGCGCGAGGCCAACGTCAACTTGGACTACACGATCACCGAGCTGCTGCGCAAGGACAGCCTCGCCCTGACGGACGACGACCGCGCTCTGATCGTGCAGGCCGTGCGCCGCTCCCCGTGGCAGCAGGTCGTCATCACCCACGGGACGGACACGATGCCGCAGACCGCCGAGGCGCTGGCCGCCATCTACGAAAAGACGATCGTCCTCACCGGCGCGATGCAGCCCGCCGCCTTCAAGACGTCCGACGCGGCCTTCAACCTCGGCACGGCCATCGCTGCCGTGCAGATCCTGCCTGCGGGGGTCTACATCGCCATGAGCGGGTTGGTCCTGCCTGCGGCGCAGGCGCGCAAGAACCACGCCACCCACCAATACGAGCGCGTCGAGCAGCCATGAGCGCCCTCTCCCCTTACCCCACCCTGCCGCCCGCGCTGGCGCAGGCTGTGCAGCTTTGGGCGCAGGCCACCACCCGCGCGAGCAGTCAGCGTTATCACGATTTAATTCACGATAAGTGCCAAGCCTTGCTAGGCGACGGCGCGGGCGGCACGGCGGCCGGCTTCTTCGCTTACGCACGCCTGCTGCCCCACCAAGTCAGCCCGCTTGACGTGCAGGCGTGGCAGGCCTATCTCACCGAGATGCAGCTCAAGCCGGCCACGATTTACGCCCGCGTCAGCCGCTTGTCGAGCTTCTTCGAGTGGCTGCTGAAAGAGCCGCGCTTCCGTGAGCAGCTGCGCGGCAACCCCGTTCGGCTGGCGCGCCCCAAAGCCCCCGCCCCCTACCAGACCGAGCACAGCCGCGCCCTCAACGACGCCGAAGCGCGCCAACTGCTGGCAGTAGTGCAGGCCGACGCTGCCGCAGGCAGCCTCGCCGCGCTTCGGGACTACGCGCTGCTGCGCTTCTACTTCGCCACCGGCAAGCGCCGCGAGGAGATCATCCGCCTGCGCTGGGGCGATCTGCGCCTGACTGCGGACGCGCTCATTGTCGAGGCCAAGCACAAGGGCGGCCTCTACCACGCCAGCGAGATACGCGACTTAGGGGTCAAGGCGGCTCTCGTGCGCTATCTAAAGGCCAGTGAGCGTTGGGACACGCTGACCGACACCCCGCTGATGGAACCTGACAGCCCGCTGTGGCTGCGGCATGATCGCGCCGCGCGCCGCCCCGCGCCCGTCACGTCGCATGGGTTCGTCAAAGCTTTCAAACAATACGCGCGCCGCGCCGGGCTGGGCGACGTCCATCTGCATCAGACGCGCCACACCGTCGCCCGCATCGTCGGCGAGGAGAGCGGCAGCCTGACTGAGGTGCAAACCTTCCTCGGACACCACAACCTGAACACGACGCGCGTCTACTTAGAGCGCATCACTCTCAAGCGCGACCGCCACAGCGAGCGCATCGCTCGCCGCTTGGTCGATGAGGAGGAGTCAAATTAAGTTGTGTCTTTTTGACTATAAGAATTATCGCGTGTCGATCAAGGCGAGGCCGTTTACCTCAAGGCGCACGGGCTGCTCACCCACGTCGGGCGCGAACATGACGAGGAAATCGGGCGTGTCGGCCACGCCGTAGCGGTCGGTGTTCAGGTTGGTCACCCCGTAGTCGGCCAGCAGCACGAAGTCCAGCACCATGCCCGATCGATAGCGCCGATCGACCAAGCCCCACGCCGGAACCCAGTCGAACGTGCGCTGTTGCGGCCACAGCGCATAGCCCACCGTGACTGTGGTCCGCGGCGCGATGGCCTCAGCGATCTCCCCCGCCACCGCGTGCAGCGTGCGGTAATACCACGCCCGCGGGAAGAGCGCCGCATCGCGCGCCGCCAGCCGCTGTTGATGGTGCACCACCGACAGCGCGCACGCTGCGATCACCAGCACCAGCACCGGCACGCGCAGCCCACGCCACCGCCCTGCGATGATCCCCAACGCGGCCCCCGTCAGCGCGATGAACCAGCCCTGCACGCCCGCCAAGTAGCTGGTGTTCTCCGTCGGGTAGACGCGCAGGATGAGCATCCCACCCACCAGCGCCGCGGGCAGCGTTAACAGCAGACTGATGCGGTTTAGAGGCCTCGCCCCTAGGTCCCCTCTCCCGTGGAGAGGGGACTGAAGCCCCCTTCTCCCGAGGGAGAAGGGGGTTAGGGGATGAGGCCTGATCACACGCCACAGCGCCGCCCCGCTCACCCCCAGCAAGGCCAGCCGCAGCGCCCACGTCAGCGCCAGCCCCAGCGCGGCGGTCGGGCTGTCGGCCGGCGGGCGCGCGATCAACTGTGTCTGACTGTCGGCCACC
>DAOUBS010000195.1:0-5185 GCA_034432435.1 Anaerolineae bacterium | reverse complement strand
GGCGTGGGGGTGGGGGTGGCGCTGGCCGTCGGGGTGGGCGTCGGCGTGGCGGTGGCCGTGGCGGCGGTGTACTGGTAGTCGTTGTACTGCCAGGCGCCCGCAAGCTTCGTCCACAACCGCACGTAGATGGCAATGCCGTTCGTGGGCAGCCCGCTGATCGTCACGGAGCGGTTGAGCCCTTGCGACGCCGTGTACAGGTTATAGCCGCCGGGCGTGGTCCCCACCCACAGCCAGTACTCCTGCGCCCCGCTGCCCGCGCTCCACTGGAAGGTGACCGTGCTGCCCGGCAGCGTCGTCCCCGGCGGTGGGCTGGTCATTTCCGCCTTGGCCGCCGCCGTGCTGGTCGGGGTGGGGGTGGGGGTGGGGGTGCTGCTGCCCAGCGAAAGGCCAGAGCTGCCTCTACTGCCGCTTAGAGACAACTGCGGCGCGACGTTCTCAACGGCTTGTGAGGGGGTATCGTTGCTGCCCCAGAACCACAGCCAACCGGCCACGCCAGCGCCTGCACCTGCCACAAACGCGACGAGCGCCACGACGATGACGACTGGCATTGCAACTTGTCGTTTCATGTCTGCTCCCTAAGATAGTTTTCAGCCAACAAACATCAGGCTAACAAACACTTGTAAAGCATTTATATGTGTCTCATGAGCCTGTGGTAAAATTCCGTACTGGTTGTGATGGGAATGATTGTGCTGGTATGAGTAGTGAGATGGATTACTACGAGGTGCTTGGGATTGCCCCGACGGCTGACCTCGAACAAGTGAAGCGTGCCTATCGTGAGCAGATGCGTCGCTATCATCCGGATGCTTTTTTAGGCCAGATGGCCAAAGCCCGCGAGAGCGGCGACCTGCGCGCGATCCGACAGCTTGAGCGCAAGATCGAAGAGAGCAAGCGCAAGACGCAAGAGATCAACGTGGCCTATGGGGTGCTCTCTGACCCAGCGCGCCGCCAGACCTACGACATGCAGCGGGCGGGCGTCCCAGAGCAGCGCGGCGCAGCCTACGACACCAGCGCCGACCCGTATCGTGCTGGCCCCTACGCCGCGCGCGATTACCATAACCCGACGCGCAGCGCGCCCCGGCCGACCCCCCGCTCCCGCCCAGTCAACGACTCGTTCCCGATGGCGCTGTTCGTCGTGTTAGGGGCGGGCCTGTTTTTCATCATGGGCACGATGATCTTCATCGGCACGATGCCGCCCCCCGGCGATGACCTGCCAGCGTTGTCTGACGGACGCCTGAGCGCGCGCCAGCTTCAAGCTACGGAAAGCGCCAAACAGGCAACGCGCATCGCGTGGACGCAGGTCGCCATGCAGCCCACCTTCACCCCCAGCCCGCCTGATGAAGAAGTCCGCCGCGGTGACGCGCTGCGCCTTGAGCAGTCCTACACATTAGCCGTGGAGCTGTACACGCGGGCGATCAACCAGAACTACACTGGTGAAAATGTGTACTTCAAGCGTGGTCTGGCCTATCTCGGCATGGGCGACCCCGACAGCTTGCGGCGCGCGCTGGCCGACTTTGACCGCGCGCTGCTGATCGACCCATCGAACGCCGCGGCCTATCAAGAACGCGCCATCACGCGGGCCGGCTTGTGGACGCTCTCTCAAGATGCAGCGCTGGTTGACCTCATTCGCGCGGATGCCGCCCAGTTTGAGGCGTTGGGCGGCGTGCCGGATGAGCGCCTGCGGGCGGTGCTGGCGCGCCTGCCTCAGTCCTGAGCGAGCCACGCTGGCGGCAGCACAGCGGTGTCCGTCACGTAGAGGGCGAACTGCCGCTCCAGCGGCGCGCGGAAGGGGCTGAAGTATGGGCCGTAGAGCGTGAACCGCTCGCACAGCAACGCCAACGATTCATCATCTTCTGGCTCGATGAAGAAGGCTTTAGGCCATTCGGTGGGCGGGTACTGCGCCAGCGCCGTTTCGAGGTTTTCCGTGTAATCGTAGCGGAAGTAGAAGTGATCTTCTTGATGAAGGCCGAAGTAGGGCAGCGTTGCCCCAAACGCGAAGATGTTGGCGAACCCCGGCGAGAACACATAAACCTCCACCGGCGGGCGCAGCCGCACCGCGCGGAAGATCATGTCGTCTGCGTCTTTGACGCGCACACGCCGAAAGTAATCGACCTCGTGGTAGAAGTGGCGCATGTAGTAGGCAGGTAGGTGATAGCCGAGGTAGTAGTGCGCTTGTCCGGCGCTGAGCGCCACCAGCAGCGCGATCGCCACGGGCCGCCACGGCAGGCGTGGCAGCGCTGCCTCAGCCCAACTCCAGAGCTGATGCATCCCAAGTGCCGTTACCGCGCACAGGGCCGGAAAGGCCACCACGTAGCGCGGCGCGTCAATCTCGTTGTTGAGGATCAAGTTGGCGACTGCCACGCCCACACACCACCAAAACAGCATCCCGCCGCCCAGTGTGCGCCAGCGCCACACGCACACCACCAGCCCCAGCAGGAAGAACGGAACCAACACCGGCAGGATAAACCCGGTGTCGTTGATGTAGAACTGCCCCGTATCGGGCAGGTGGACGTAGCTCAAAAATGGGTGGAAGAAGGGGGTGATGTCCGCAGCAGGATCAGCCAGCATCTGAACCATGTGCTCAAGGTGGCGGAACTGCTTGCCGACAGCCTCATAGCGCGGGATGAGCGTCCGCCCGTTGAACAGCCACGCCGCGTAAAGCGGCCCCGCAGTCATCAGAAAGGCCAGCCCGCCGGCGGCCCATACGCCCACGCGCCCGATCACAAGCCGCCCGCTCAGCGCGACCCAGCCCAGCCAACACGCCGCGAACAGCGTGAAGAACAGTCGTCCTCCCTCATAGAAGTAGTGGCTGAGGCCGAGCATGACCCCTGCCAGCACGAAAGCGCTGCGGCGCGGCGCTTGCAGCCCGCGCGCGAGGAAGCCCAGCGCTAGCGTGCCGAACACCGTGTCAGCCACGTTGTTGATCCCGATGCGCGCGAAGTGAACCGCAGGCGGAAAGGTAGCCATCAGCAGTGCACTGAGCAGCGCCACGCGCACCCCCGCCAGCGGGCGCATCAGCCACCACAGCGCCACCACCTGCGCCACGCCGAACAACACCGAGATCATCCGCACAGACTCTAAGCTGGGGCCGAATAGCTCGCGCCAGAGCCATTGCCCGTAGGGGTAGAGCCATGAAAACGCCGTGATGCCACCAAAGGGCATCAGGATGGCGTTGGTCGGGATCAAGCTCAACTCGTTGATGCCGAAAAGGAAGTTGATCTCATCCACCCAGCGATGCAGCCCGATCCCCAGTTCCCACAGGCGGACGAACAAGGCGAGCAGCACGATCAGTAGCAGCGCCCATCCCTCATGCGTCAGGCGCAGCATGGGCAGGCGCGGGCGCGGCGCGCCGAGCAAGCCCCACGTCATCAGCCCTAGGCCACCGACGAATAACGCGATCTGCACGTGATGGCTGATGAGCGCATGCGTGGGCGCAACCAGCAGGAAATGCACTTGCAGCAGCAGCAGCAGCATGCTGATCCCCAACAGCGCCCAGCGCCAGCGGATGGGGCGCTCTGGTGCTAGGAGAGAGGGTTTAGGGGGGATCAGCACAGGGTCGGTGCGCAAGACGAACGCCAGAGCCAGGCCGGCCAGCGCTGTAACGAGCAGCGCTGTGCTGGCGACGCGCAGCGGCTGATGGGGCAGCAGCAGCCACGCTGCCAAGAAGATGAGCGCCAGTCCTGCGCCCCCCAGAGCGAGCCGAAGGATCGGCGCTAGACCCAGCAGCGCCTCCCACAACGCATCAAGCTGGGTTTGTCTTTCTGAGTGCAGCAGCAGCAGCCCGCCCAGCCCTGCGCTCCCCACCAGCAGTAGGGTCATTGCCAGCGTGGCGACATCGCGCGGCAGCAGCCACAACACGGCGGCGGTTGCGCCCAACAGCAAGCCTAACCGCAGCAGGCGTATGCTCAATGCCAAGAGGTGTGTCCTTGCTACTGGTCAGGGTTGGCTAGCAAGCCGCAGTAGCTTGACAAAGCTATGACGCTGTCAGCTGAGATGACATGGTAGACGAAGGCATCGGCGGCGTGCAAGCGCGGCGCGCCTGTCGTCTGGAAGGTGAAGGCCAGCCGTGCATCCTCTGCGAAGGGGTTGTCCACGCCGGTAAGTGGAACGCTCATCTCGTGCGGGTAGGCGCTCGACTCGCGCTCCCCTTTGCGCCAGATGAGCTGGCAGTGCGGCTCAAGTGTGAACAGCGGCACGCTGGTCCCGAGGCTCATGTCAGTCAAGTAGATCACATCATCGCGCAGGAACACACCCATCATGTGCGTGGCGCTGGCGCGGTTGCACAGCGCATCCAGCCGCACATGTTCCCCGTTGTTGAGTTGCAGCCGAATCCCCATGCGCGAGCTGATGACGGTGTAGGGATGGTCGATCCACACGCTGTAAGCGGCACGGAAGCCCTGAGCAGGACGTTCAGCCATCGTCACGAACGGGCCGCTCTCGCTCACTTCAACCGCGATCACCTGATTCGGGCATTCCAACAGCGGGACGTGCGAGAGGATCACGCCGTTGTCGTTCGTGTAGACTTGGTTGTCGTGGGTGACGAAGATCGACACCAAGCGACCAACATGCTGCGGGTCAGACGAGGGCACGGGCGCTGATTGACGCTGTTGGTTTTGTAGAAAAATCGCCCCGATGAACACCCACAGGGCACATACCACAACGGCAGAGGCGACACTCTGCGCACGGGTCATACGATCGGTGTCGGGCAACATATGCAATAGCTCCACTGGCGAACGTTCTTATACTAGTATAACCTGCATACAACGATCGACAACCTACTTGACGAATAACAACAAAACACAAACATCCTAACGAATATTTACAAGTTTTTATAATCTAGTCACTTTAAATGATTTATACTCATTCACAAAACACCAATGAAATCTTGCCTAAGAGAAGTTTCATGCATGTGTTGAAGCATTATAACTGTGTAAGAACTCTGTCAGTCTTTGTGGTGATTGTGCTTCTAGCGGGTGTGCTGGCTGCGCAAGATGACCGAGGTGAGGTAAATGACCCTAGCATCAACGAACGTGCGAACGCCTGCTTTAGCGGTGGATCGCTGGTGGGAAAGTGCCACACCACAGATGCCGATGGAAATGGTGTGATTGACGATCTAGACGCTATGTTCATGTGGCGATGCGGCTGGTACCTGATTCGCGTAGAGCATGGGCTAATTTGGCACGCGGAT
>DAOUBS010000194.1:0-18218 GCA_034432435.1 Anaerolineae bacterium | reverse complement strand
TGGCTCTTCTGAGCGCGTCAGCCACTTGCGATCGCAAGTGGCTGACGCGCTCAGAAGAGCCAGCAAGATGAAATATCAAGCCAGAGTGACATTCATCGGACCGATGGTATCGGAATTTTTGAAAGAGAACATTGCCGTCTTGTTCAGCCAAGACGCACCCGAAGAGCTGCGCGAGTTTGCCATCCTGCACGATGGCAAGCATCTCGCTGAGCCACTAGAAGTAGGAGACCTGTTTGAGATTGACGGTGAGGCGTTCAAAGTGCGGGCGGTTGGGCCAGTGGCTAACGACAACCTCGCCAACTTGGGCCATTTGGCGTTGAAGTTCAACGGTGAGACAGAAGTCGAAATGCCGGGGGATGTTTGCTTAGACGACCACCCCATTCCGAAAATTAAAGTGGGCACGATGATCTACATCAAACGAGGTGAGTGATAATCCATGCTGAGCATGAGAGAACGACTACAGCAAAGAGCATCGCAAGTCGGCCCCATTCGTGTAGGGTTAGTTGGCACAGGACAGATGGGCACTGGCCTCATCAGCCAAATTGAACGCATGGACGGGATCAAAGTCGTGGCGGCAGCTGACGTCGTGCCAGATCGCGCGCGCGCCGCGTTTCTCGAATCGGACGTGCCTAGTGATCACATCGACACGACTGCCGATGACCTTGATCGTGCGCGACAAGCGCTGGCAGATGGGCGGCGGGTGGCTACGACCTCCAGCGAGCTGCTTTTGGCGCTCGATCAGTTAGACATCATCGTCGAGTCAACCGGTGTGCCTGAAGTGGGCGCGCGCGTGTGCGAGGCAGCGATCAACGCCGGCCACCACGTGGTCAACATGAACGTGGAAGCGGATGCGACCATCGGCTACTACTTGGCGCATAAAGCCATGCAAGCGGGGGTGATCTACACGTTGGCTGCTGGCGATGAGCCGGGCAGCATCAAAGAGCTGTTCGACTTTGCCGATGTGCTGGGGTTCGAGATCGTCACGGTGGGCAAGGGCAAGAACAACCCGCTCGATCGAACCGCGACCCCAGACACATTAGCGGCCAAAGCCCAAGCGCAAGACATGAGCGCCAAGATGCTCTGCTCGTTCGTCGATGGCACGAAGACGATGGTCGAGATGACCTCTATTGCGAATGGGGTCGGGTTCGAGCCAGAGGTGCAAGGGGCTTACGGGCCGCAGTGTTCTGTCAAGGATTTAGCCAAAGTGTTCGTCCCCAAAGCGGACGGCGGCATCTTTGACGGCAAATACCGTGTAGATTACGCCGTGGGCGATGTGGCCCCGGGCGTGTTTGTCATCATCACAACTGATCAACCCAAGATCATCAAAGACCTGAAATACCTGCGACTGAACGGGCATGGCAACTATTGGGCGCTGTATCGCCCATATCATTTGGCGAACCTCGAAACGCCCATTTCAATCGTGCAAGCTGTGCTCGATGGGCATGCCACGCTGGCGACTAAGCGCCCACCTGTTGCTGAGACAATCGCTGCGGCCAAGCGCGATCTGACGCCAGGGGAGGTGATCGACTCGCTTGGTGGGTTCACCGTGTATGGGTTGATTGAGAAGGCCTCGGTGACGGCAGCCGAAGGCTACCTGCCGCTGGGCTTGAGCGTTGGCGCGCGGGTGATCCGCCCTGTGACACAAGGGTCGCCCATTCGCTACGCAGATGTTGAGCTAGACACAACGCAGACGATTGTTCGCTTGCGGGCAGAGCAGGATAAGATGCTCGTGGGAGGCTATGCTGCGGCATTATAAGTCGCTCACCCATTCGGTCGTAGGCCTTGCCAACGCGGGGCGCACGCATTCTAAACTCCGTGACAGCCTTGCTAGCAAGAAAGTACAAGAAGCGCTGGTCAAAACGGCACATCATGCCAGTTCTCATGGCTTATCAGTCGGGATGCTCAGCTCGGCTAGCGTGCGGCTGAAAGGGGATAAGTTCTTGATCACGAACCGCCAAGCGTGGTTCGGCGACTTGACGGCCAGCGACCTTGTGATCGGCAGCTTACAAAGCTCACCGATGGTTCGAGAAGAAGAGCTGCCACAAGCGGCTGAGTGGCATCGCGTTGTGTACTCGAACACATCTGCGCAGTGGGTGCTGCTGGCGCAGCCAACGAGCATCATGGCGCTAATGTACCGCCAGCGTGCGTTAGATCCGCGGGCGCTGCCCGCCGCTGCAGAACAACTCGGAACGGTCGTCATGCACAACGGCGCGCCAGATGCATTACGACTGTCATCAGAACACGCACAAGTTGGACAAACGCTGCTCACAGGGAGGGGAATTCTCGTTTGGGCAGAGAGCAGCCGAGAGGCGCTGGCTCGGGCGCAGTTGATCACTCGGTGGGCAGACGTGATGCTGGCAGGGGAAATAGGCGGATGACGTGCTTGGTCCCACAGGGGCTTTCGCAAGACGATTAAAACGGCGCAAACCAAGAGAGTGAGAGATCTGATGACGAACCTCGAGGCAAACACGATAGATCACACGCTGGCACAGCGCGGGCTTTCGCGTGAGCAAGCCGAGCAGATGCTGATGAAGATGATGTTGATTCGCGCGTTTGAGGAAAAGGCTGAAGAGCTGTACATGCTGGGGCGCGTGCACGGGACGATGCACTTATCCATCGGCCAAGAGGCCGCGGCGGTCGGACTGTCCTCGGTGCTGACGCGCGACGACTACTTGTTGAACACTCATCGCGGGCACGGGCACTGCCTCGCATGGGGCAGCAGCGTCGACCTAATGATGGCCGAGTTCATGGGCAAGGAGACCGGTTACTGTCGTGGGCGGGGCGGCTCGATGCACATCGCTGATGTGGAGGCCAACAACTTAGGGGCAAACGGCATCGTCGCGGGGGGGCTGCCTATTTCGGTAGGGGTCGGCTTGAGTATTCGCGCGCGCCAGACGCAGCAGGTGGTCGCTGCTGTGTTTGGCGACGGCGGGGCGAACACCGGCGCGTTTCATGAAGCGCTCAACATGGCCAGCATCTGGAACTTACCTGTGATCTACTTCTGTGAAAATAACCAATACGCGATGTCGATGCCGTTCAACCGTGCGTTCAACGTTGACCGCGTAAGTGACCGAGCATCGGCGTATGGCATGGTGGGCGTGACGGTGGACGGCAACGACTTGTTGGCCGTCTACGATGCAGCCCAGCAGGCGGCCGCCCGCGCCCGCGCTGGCCAAGGCCCGACGCTGATTGAAGCGTTAACTTACCGCTGGAAAGGACACTCCAAGAGCGATCGGCAGGCGTATCGCACGCGCGATGAAGTCAAAGAATGGCAAGAGAAAGACCCGATCCGCCGCTTTGCGAGCTTCCTCGGCTTGACAGATGAGGAACGCCAAGCGCGCCAAACACAGGCCTATCAGCGCATTGCGCAAGCGGTCGAATTCGCTGATGCCAGCCCAGAACCTGACGTCGCGGCGATCATGGAGGGGGTCTATGCTTAACGCACCAGCCTCAACGCCTGCTGCTACCCGCGAGCTGACATATGCCGAAGCGCTGCGCGAAGCGCTCTATCAGAGCATGAAGCGCGATGAGCGTGTCTTCCTCATCGGCGAGGATGTGGGCGTGTATGGCGGGGCTTTTGGCGTTTCTGCTGGGCTGATCCAAGAGTTCGGCGCGGAACGGGTGCGCGATACGCCCATTTCAGAGGCGGGCATCGCCGGCGCGTGCATCGGCGCGGCGCTGACCGGCATGCGGCCTGTGGGCGAAATTCAGTTCATGGATTTTGTCACCATCAGCATGGAGCAGCTCGTGCTGCAAGCGGCCAAAATTCGTTTTATGTTTGGTGGCAAGGCCAGCGTGCCGATGGTGCTGCGCATGCCGGGTGGCAGCGGGACAGGGGCCGCCGCCCAGCATTCGCAGAGCCTTGAAAACTGGTTTGTCCACGTGCCGGGCTTGAAGGTGGTCATGCCCAGTTCCCCCTACGATGCAAAAGGGCTTTTGTTGGCCGCTATTGAGGACGATAACCCTGTCATCTTTGTAGAACACAAACTGCTTTACAAGGTCAAAGGCCCTGTTCCAGAAGAATACTACACCTTGCCACTCAGCAAGAGCCATGTCGTGCGGGTTGGCCGCGATCTGACCGTGGTCGCTACGTCGATCATGGTGCAGCGGGCTTTGCAGGCGGCAGAGCAGTTGGCAGCAGAGGGCATCGAAATTGAGATCATCGACCCACGCACGTTGATGCCGTTAGACGATGAGCCGATCATCCGGTCCGTGGTCAAGACGGGGCGCGCGCTGGTCGTGCACGAGGCGGTGCAAACCGGCGGCTATGGCGGCGAGATCGTGGCGCGTATTGTGTCGAGCGAGGCGTTCGACTATCTGGAAGCGCCTGTGCGGCGGCTGGCCGGGTTGGATATTCCGATCCCTTACAATCGCTCTCTCGAATACCATGCTGTGCCCCAAGTGGAGAACATCGTGGCTGAGGCCCGCAAACTGGTAAAAGGGCATTACTAAGGAAAAGCGATGGCCAAAGAAATCATCATGCCTAAGTTCGGCTTTACCCAAGAAGTGGGAAAAGTGGTGGCGTGGCTGAAACAGGAGGGGGAGTACGTTGAGGCCGGCGACCCAATCATGGAAGTGGAAACCGACAAAGTGACGATGGAGATTGAGGCGCCAGCCACAGGCTACTTGGCAGGGTTGAAGGTCGCCGCTGGGGATGAAGTGCCTGTTACTGAGGTCATCGGCTATATCGTCGCGGAGGGGGAACAATTCCCACAACAGCAGAAAGCCCAACAACCGAGCGCTGAACTAACACCCGCGCAGGCATCACCCTCGGTAAAGGCGACCCCCCTCGCCCAACGCATGGCACAGACAAAGGCGCTTGACCTGACAACCGTTGTCGGCACGGGGCCACAAGGCCGAGTGACCAAGCGCGATGTGGAACAAGCGTTAGCCAGCGGCGCTGCTTCAGCCAGCGGTAAAGTGCGCGCTACGCCGGCTGCCCGGCGCATCGCCCGTGAACAAAACGTCGCGCTAATCGGCTTAGTGGGAACGGGGCCGCGTCAGCGCGTCCAAGCCGCCGATGTGCTGGCGGCACAGGCTTCACCAGAACCGAGCGTTCAGACGATTGTTGAGCCACCCGCAGCGGCTCCAGCGTATGCCTCCCCAGCGGTGAACGGTCAGTCCCAGATGGTGCGGCTGCCGATGAGCGGGATGCGGCAGGCCATCGCACGCAATTTGCAGGCCAGTTGGCAGGCTGCGCCGCACATCTTCTTCACCGCAGACGCCGACTTGACGGCTGCACAGGCTCTGATCCAACGCGCCAGCAGCACAGCGCCTGAGGGCGTCAAAGTGACGCTCACGGCGGTTATCCTGAAAGCGACGGCGTGGGCGCTCACCCGCCATCCCAGCATCAACAGCCACATCGACGGCGATGCCATCGTTCAATTCAGTCAGGTCAACTTAGGCTTGGCGGTAGCCTTAGAAAACGGGCTGGTGGTTCCAGTGGTTCAACAGGCGCATCAGCGCGGGATCGTAGAGTTAGCGCAGGAAACAGCCCGTCTGAGCGCAGCCGCTAGGGCCGGCAAGCTGCGCCCAGAGGATCTATTGGGCGCGACGTTCAGCGTGTCCAACTTGGGCATGTACCCCGTCAAGCAGTTCACAGCGATCATCAACCCGCCACAGGTCGGGATTTTAGCGGTGGGGCGCGCTCAGCGCGTTTTCGTCCCAGATGAGAACGATCAGCCCGTCCTAAAATCCTTGTTGTCGTTAACCCTTTCAGTTGATCACCGCGCGGTAGATGGCGCAGCCGCGGCGGCTTTTCTCGGCGACATAGTTCAAGCATTAACTCAACCGGAGATCATTCTACTATGAGCAAACGTTATCAAGGCCTAGCAGCTTCACCGGGCATGGCTGTAGGCATTACGTGGGTGTTGCGCAAACAAGAACTACAAATCGAACGCTACATGGCAGACAATTCGACGGCGCAGCTCGAACGGTTAGAACAAGCCCTTGAAACCGCCAAACAAGACCTTGCAGCTTTGATTAAGCGTACGCGTGAGCACGTCGGTGAGAGCGAAGCGGCCATCTTTGAAGCGCATCAGATGTTCCTAGAAGACCCCGACATCCTGGCTGATATCCAACAGTTGATTACCGAAACACACCTGAATGCAGAAGCCGCCGTGTACGACATAGCCCAGAAGTACATGCGCGAACTTCAGGAGACGCAAGATGCTTACTTCCAAGCGCGCGCGTCTGACCTGCGCGACGTGATGGAGCGGGTGATCCGCTGCTTGCAAGGTTACACCTCGTCAGAGACCCGCTTGCCCGGCCACCCTGTGATCATCGTGGCGGATGACTTGACGCCTTCCGACACTGTGCAGCTCGACAAGACCCTTATCTTGGGGGTGGTGACGGTCAAGGGCGGCCCGACGAGCCATACGGCTATCCTTGCGCGCAGCCTCGGCATTCCTGCGGTCGTCAGTGTGCCGATTGTGCTCAGTGGGGTTGAGTCGCGCACGCCGATTATCCTCGACGCGCTGGATGGCATTGTCATCCTTGAACCAGACGACGCCGAGCAAGAGGCCGCCCGCGCCAAGCGCGTTAAATGGCTAGAACAGCAGTCGAATCATCTGGCACTGGCGCATGAGCCAGCAATCACGCCGGATGGGGTGCGGGTCGAAATTGCCGCCAACGTCGGCAGTGTGGAGGATGTGCGCGATGCGCTGCGCTACGGGGCAGAGGGGGTCGGCTTATTTCGGACAGAGATGCTCTACCTTGATCGGGTCTCGATGCCGACTGAGGAGGAACAATACGCTGTGTACCAAGCCGCGGCTGATCTGCTCAACGGCTTACCGATGGTCGTGCGCACGTTCGACATCGGCGGCGATAAGCCAGTCCCATACATCGGCAACGAGAACGAGTTGAATCCGTTCTTGGGCTGGCGCGGCATTCGTATGATGGACAAACACCAAGAGATGTTCGAGGTTCAGTTTAGAGCTTTGTTTCGCGCCAGCCGTAACGCCGACTTACGAATCATGCTGCCGATGGTGGCTAACTTGGACGAGCTCGAACACGCCCAAGATGTGATCCAGAAGGTGCGCGGTGAGCTAGCGGCTGAAGGCATCCCGATTGCTGAGAGGGTTCAAGTTGGGATCATGATCGAAGTGCCCTCGGCAGCGTTGATGGCGGATCGCTTTGCGCCGCACGTCGATTTCTTCAGCATCGGCACGAACGACCTTGCGCAGTATACGCTGGCGGCCGATCGCGTCAACGCGCGCGTGTCACACCTTGCCGACGCCTTTCATCCCGCCGTGCTGCGGTTGATCGCCGAGACGATTGAGGCTGGGCACGCGCATGGCAAGTGGGTAGGTCTGTGCGGTGAGTTTGCGGGGCGTCCGCAAGCTGTACCGATTTTGTTAGGACTGGGGTTAGACGAGTTCAGCATGGCGGCTATCTCGATCCCGACGGTCAAAGCGACGGTTCGCAGTCTGCGCCAAGCCGATTGCCAGCGTTTTGCCCAAGAAGTGTTGAAGATGACGAGCGCGAGTGAAGTGCGCGCCGCCTGTGACCAATTCCTCGCTGAAAAAGCTCAGCCGGGAGAGTCGAAGTTAGCGGGCGTATAAGAGGCCTCTGACCTGAGACAGGGCTGTCTCTCAGGCACGCCCATCATTCAGGCACGCCCATCATTCAGAATGGATCCGATCCGTCGCGGTAGGCCTCGTGAACGTCGGCGTACTCGCTCAGATCGGCTTTCTCTAGCCCTCTGTCCAATTCAAGGGGTCAGTACACTTGGTGGCTGCTCAGCCCAACAGTTCAATCTTTTCATAAGCGACTGTCTGCATAGACTGGATTGCAGCCTGCATCACATGGGTCAAATCGGCTTTGGAGGTTTGAAGCGCCCCTCTCATCGCAGCCAGTGCAGCTTGTCGCAGTTCCGTGTTAATGTTGAACTTGCAAACGCCAAGCGCGATGCTGCGGCGAATTTGATCGGCAGGCAGGCCAGAAGCGCCGTGCAGCACCAGCGGAACCTTGACCCGCGCGCGAATGGCGGCTAAACGCTCAAAATCCAATTGAGGCGGCGCAGGATAAACGCCGTGAACATTGCCGATGCAGACCGCCAGCGCGTGCACGCCGGTCTCGTGTACGAACTGTTCAGCTTCTTGGGGGTCAGTCAGCTTTGCGTTGTATGCTTCCACTGTAAGGTTGTCTTCTGTGCCGCTGAGCTTGCCCAGCTCTCCCTCAACGCTTTGGCCGTTAGCCGCCGCGCGCTGCACCATCGCACGAACAAACGCCATGTTTTCAGCAAAAGGCAGATCCGATCCGTCTGCCATGACCGATGAGACCCCTAACGCCAGCGCAGTGGTCATCTCTTCGATGGACGTGCTGTGATCCAGTTGAACAGCGACTTCTACTGTCGCATCGCGCGCGGCTTGAAGCATAGCCGCCACGAGTGCCCAACGACCGTGCACCAAGGCCCCCGGATGAGCCTGCAAAATGATCGCTCGTCGCAGTGATTCTGCCGCGTTGACTGCGGCTCGAATTCCTTCTATTGTGTAGACGTTGAAAGCGGCTACGGCGCGGCTTTCCTGCTGAGCAGCGCGCAGCAAGTCCTGTGTAGCTGTGAGCATCTGTTTTATCCCAATCTATGCAACGTGTCTTTGAGCATTTCAGCTTGGCAAGTGCTGCGCCAGTCGCGCGGCAGCCAGCGCAGCGCCTCGATCGTGCTCTGCGGCTCTGCGCGATACTCCAAACCGACGTAGCCAGCGTAGCCAATCTGCTCCAGCACGTTGAAGATAAAAGCGTAGTTGAGTTCACCTGTGCCCGGGTGTAACCGTTGGGGCACATCCGCGATCTGTATGTGGGCGATCAACGGCAGCAGCGCGCGCAGTCGTGTAGTGATGTCACCTTCAGCAATTTGCATGTGATACACATCATATTGCAGTCGCAGCGCAGGATGATTCACCTGCTGGATGTGGGCGATTGCGTCGGCGCTGGTGTGGAACAGATAGTAGGGGGTGTCACGCGGGTTTTGCGGTTCTAACGTGAGGGTTAACCCTTTCTGTGCTGCTTCTAAACATAGCGCCTGGTGCGTTTGCACCGCCACAGCGAGCTGCTCTTCACGGGTAAGCGTCGCAATGCGGTTGCCTCCTAGCACATGAACGCGCGGACAGCCCAACGCCTGTGCCAGATCAAACGCCTGTCGCGCGCTGTTCATGAGTTCGTCGACGCGCTCAGGGTTGCCCAGAAAGCCGCGTTCACCGGCCGCGAGATCACCGGCGTAAGCGTTGAGCAGCACCACCGCGACACCTGCGCGCTCGCGAGCGCGGATTACATCTTCTAGGCGGACATCCAGCGGCGGCCACCATGTTTCGACAGCGGCAAACCCCAAATCGGCTGCGGCTTGAAAGCGATCGAGATAGGAATATTCTTTGAGCATCATGGAGAGGTTGACCGCCCATCGTATCACCATGCCCACCTCCATAGCTCCAGCGTTTGAAGTTGATCTCCTACCATGACCCCATCTGAGAGCGTTGTCTGACGCACAAACCCTACCTGTGCCAGCCAATCGCGCTTTTCTTCGTCGCTGCTGGCAACCCATGCTATGAGCCAGTGCCAGCCGTTTGCTTGAGCCTGTTGGGCGGTTGCAGTGAGCAGCGTGGCTGTCTGAGAGCGAAATGCACTATGTAGAAAAATGTCCAACTGGCCGCCCAACACGTGCTGTTCGTTACCGATGGGCACAACTGGGCACGACCCCACCAGCGCCCCATTCGCGTTGAACAGCCCCAGCCACAACCCGCGGCGCGTTGCCTGCCAAGTGAGCTTCATGAACGAATTGGCGCGCTCATACGGCACGTAACGCGACGACAAAAACCCCTGCATCATGCACAGGCCTACCCATTCACTTGGGCTAGCATACAGCGCAATCAAGCGCGGCAGATCGCCCCAGATCAGCGGTCGTATTGCCACAGGGGATGGGTGAAACCATTCCGCTTCGAACGCATCAGACGCACGGCGCATCAACTGACCGCAGACCGTCTGAAAGCCAAGCTGACGATAGAGCCGCTCAGCGATCGGGTTGCCAGTGGCAAGGAACATGCATCGTCCACCACGTCCGTCAAAGGCGCTCAACAACTCTTCGCATATGAACCGTGCTAATCCCCGTCCACGATAAGGCTCGGCAGTGAAGACATC
Organism: Anaerolineae bacterium; assembly: GCA_034432435.1. Taxonomy (GTDB): domain Bacteria; phylum Chloroflexota; class Anaerolineae; order Aggregatilineales; family Phototrophicaceae; genus JANWYT01. Next base: position 8,087 of record DAOUBS010000194.1, on the reverse strand, counting down.
CCCGATTGAGCCAATGCGAAGGTCATCAACGGGTGAGATTGTCCATGCTGCGCTGACGATTTGCCCATCGCATTCCGCCCACACGAATTCATTGCGCGATACTGCCTCATACTCACCCCGCGCCGTAGCAATCACAAACACGTCGGGCTTTTCATCCCCACCGAAGACATTCTCCAGAAACCAACCGAGCCGAGCGCCCACAGCGGCCTCTACAGGAGGGTGAGTGCGACAAAGCTTCGCTGTCCCTGTCGGCAGATTAACGAGTTGAGTCTGAACTGTCATGAAGCAAAGAACCCTTGACGCGGGCCAAGATGGAACTGAACGTTTTTGACGATCGTAAATTCTTCAATGCCAGCGCGCCCCAGCTCGCGCCCATGCCCACTCAAGCGTGTGCCGCCAAACGGCAGCTCAGAACGGACGCTCAAATACGTGTTGACCCACACCGTCCCAGAGCGAATGCCACGGGCCATCTTAAACGCAGTGTCAATGTCTTGCGTCCAAACGCCCGCGCCCAGCCCATAGGCAGTTGCGTTGGCGATGCGCACGGCGTCGGCAGTCTCCTCAAAACGCATAGCAACCAGCGTCGGCCCGAAGATCTCTTCACGTGCAATCTGCATCTCAAGCTCGACGTCTTTGAAGATCGTTGGCGGGTAAAAGTAGCCACGGTCGAAGGGCGTCGTAGTCAGTCGTTGGCCACCTGTGACAAGCGTTGCCCCTTCTTTCAGTGCAAGCTCTGTGTAGTGAGCCACTCGCCGGTATTGCTCTTCACTGACGAGCGGGCCGAGCTGTGTTGAACGGTCGCTAGGCAACCCTAGTCGTAACTGTGCGGCCCGCGCAGCCAGCTTGTCCATGAAGGCGTCATAGATGGACGCCTGCACTAGCAGCCGCGACCCGGCCAAACAACACTGCCCAGACATGTAGAAGATAGCGAACAAGCTGGCTTCCACTGCTTCATCGAGGTCTGCGTCCGCAAACACGATGTTAGGTGACTTGCCGCCAAGCTCAAGGACTACTTTTTTCATGTTGCCGGCAGCAGCTTGCAGTACCTTACGCCCGACCTCCGTTGAACCAGTGAACGTTAGCATGTCTACGTCGGGATGCGCGCACAGGGCCGCGCCGGCAGTCTCTCCATAACCCGTGACTACGTTGAACACGCCGTCTGGCAGCCCGGCCTCTTGGAAGATGCGTGCTGCCTCCAGAGCAGTTGCTGAGGTAAGTTCCGACGGCTTGGCCACAGCCGTGCAGCCCGACGCCAACGCCCACGGCAGCTTTTGGCACAAGATGGCAAGTGGAAAATTCCACGGAACGATCATCCCCACCACGCCGATCGGTTCGCGCATGTTGATGGCATACAAGTCTTGCCCCATGTCGATGGCATCCCCGCGCAAGTCACGGGCAATGCCTGCGCAGTATTCGATCATATCAGCTGTGCCTTCGATGTCACCCTCGGCGTTGACGATGGGCTTGCCAGTTTCTGCGCTCTCTAACTGCGCCAACATGGCCTTGTTCGCGCGGATGCCCTGTGCCATGCGATACAAGATGCGAGAGCGTTCCTGTGGGGTCATCCGAGGCCAATCACCGCTGTCAAAAGCGCGGCGTGCCGCGGCCACAGCACGATCAACGTCAGCGTCTGTGCCCGCCGCATATTCGCTGAGCGGCAGGCCGGTTGCCGGATCGTGGCGTACAAGTGTTGCGCCTGATTGCGCTGCCGTGAATTGACCGTCAATGAACAACTGGTACTGTTTCACCGTCATGAATGCCCTCCCTAAGAGCCTAAACTTTTTTCTTTTCAGCTGCTTCTTGCAGCAGCGTGATCGCTTCTGCTATGCCGGTTTCGGAACCTACGTTGCCCGGGAAGACGACGTAGGTCAACGCAGGAAAGCGGCTTTCGGGTTCTGTTCGCCAGACGGGCACGCCGGGCAGGAGCTGCCCTTGCACCATCGCCCGCCGCACATTGAGCGCTTTTGTCGCTACGTCTGATGAGGTAATTCCGCCTTTGGCGATTAGCCAGCGGGGCGGATGTGCTGTTTGTGCCACAACCTCCACGAGAGCTGAGGCCACTTGCTCGCCAATGTACATCGCTTGCTCTTCTGAACTTCCTCGAATCTGCTCGCGCGAGGTATACAGCAGCGCCACTTCATCACGAGACAACCAGTCATTTACCTGTTCAGCGGCTTGTTCAATCGCCTTTGAGTGCGTTGCAGCGTCCAGAACATCAGGCACGCTCAACACTACGCCGTGGACGTTGGGCAGACGAAGGGCGTGCCCAATCTGGCGACTGCTCTTCTGGATGTACGATCCGGCTACAACGAGTCCCCCGCTGCCTGCATTAGTCGGCAGTAATGCCGCGCCGCGCAGCAGCGCACGCGGTTCCAGACCCGCACGCACCCGCACATAGGAGGCGGCCGAGCGTGCGAGGAATCGCTGTTCTTGCTGAGCTAACGCTGCCACGAACACCTCCAGATCACGGTAGTCTAAAGCGTTGACGACGCAGAAGCTCCCTGTTGGGAGTTGAGCCAACCGCGCGGAGACCTGCTCCACATCACCTGTGCGCAGCAAGGCAAGCGGTATCGCTTCGATTTGGGTCGGCGCTAGTGCTAAACCAGCCACATGGTGTTTTTCGAGGATCCAGTCAACGAGGTTGCTGCTGCGATAACCGAAGTAAGCATCTTGGGCGTACTCAGTCTGTGCCACGGGAATGAGCTGATCACCCTCTGCCACATAGTGCACATTCTGATGTGTATAGCGGCCTCCCTCAAAAAATGCGGGAACGACAATGAATGCCGCCTTGTGCCATGCCATCCCCTCTGCCACAGCGTACAGCTCTTGTGGAAAGTGGCCGCGCAGCGTTGAATCGCTGCGGCTGATAATCTCTATCGGTCGCGCCACGTGGCGCAGCGCTGTTTGAAGCGCGAACGTAATCTTGTGAGCGAGCGCAACCGCAGCAGGCGTCGTCAGACTGCGTGAGTTAGTCAAGAGATAGGCCAGTGGGCGTGGATGATTTAGCTCATCCACCCACAAATCGTGGTCGAACGTCGTCAGAACAGGTACATCCGCGACGGTCTGCGTGCCGGTTGGGTCGTCATCTAACACGATGATCTTGCGACCAGAGGCGGCTAACTCTGCGCGGATGAGGGGCAGCAGATCAAGATCGCGTGGGGGTGTCACGCCATTCAGCACATCAGCAAGACGCAGCACAGCGGACATCAGTTCAGCCCTTTAATGCAGCAGCGACTTGCATTACCCCGCTGCGCGGACTTGTGAGAATGGGCACGCGCCGTGCCGGTGATTCTGACGGTAATGCATCGACTGCCCGTGCCATAGAAGCCTGTGCCAACACGATCACATCCACCTGCGGAGCCAGCCGCTCCAAGCCTTGAGTGACCAGCGCATCGTGTCGCTGAGTATTGCCAGCAACGACGGCCTCAAATGCCCCTTCACACAGTTCAGTGATGACGGTGACGTCTGACCGTTGGGCTTGTGCAGCACGAGCATGGATCAACGCGGCGGTTGGATCCAAAGTCGTTTGAAGTGTGGCAGCGACCCCAATCCGCTGGCCAAGGCGGATGGCCTCATCCGCCATCGGCTCATCCACTCGGAAGACTGGAATATCCACAGCGGCGCGGCTGAGTTCAACAGCAGAGCCGATAGACGAGCACGTCACTAACACCGCGTCTGCGCCGCTTTCTTGGGCAAGGCCGATCAGTGTGATGAGGCGACGGCTAGTGGTTGGTTGCAACTGCCCGGCACGGATGGTATTTTGCAGCAGGCTTTCGTCTACAATGTGATACACATCCACATCGGGCAAAAGCTCTTCAGCGAGCGCTTTGAAAACTGCTGCGTTGCTGCTCACCGTGTGTAAAAAGGCCAGTCGTTTGCGGCTGCTCGCGCTCATAGGTTCTGCCCTTCTTGAGTAGAAGCCGCCGGCCAACGCGCCAGAACATCGCGCCACAGTTCATCTAGGCGTGTCACGCTGAACTCAGGCGATTGTGCTAGAGCGAAGATCTCGCGCTCCAACGCTTCAATCTGCTCACAGCGGCGCGCCAATTCGTAGAGATCTACCTCTGGCGGGATTACCAATATGCCATGCTCATCGGCGTGGATGAGATCCCCCGGACGAACAGTCAGGCCGCCTACGCGTACTGGGCCACCGTAATCGACAAAATGGCCGTAAGCGTGCGATACCAACACGCACGACGCAAAGAACTGAAAGTCATACCCCGCCGCCTCGGGCAAATCGCGCACGCCCCCGCTGGTGATCGCTGCTACACAGCCCAACGCGATGTGAACGTTGACGTTGACTTCCCCCCACATCGCGCCAACAGGGCGAGCATCAATGTCTTGGTGGACGGCAATCTTCGGGTAGGGGTGATCTGATAAGTACTGCCAGTAGTCGCGCGGCACAACTGCTGGGCGGGCTGCGCTGGGGGGCTGGTCACAGGCCACGCGGGCAGTGACAGCATATCCAACACGTACCCCCTTGTTGGGTAACCATGCACGAATTTCTGGGGTCATGAAGCCTTCGTTGAAGGGTATTATGGCGAAAGTCTCCAGCGCATTAGCCACAGTGGGAGAGCTGTAGCTCTCTATTGCCTTCAATTCATCGGATGAGTAACGCGGTTGAAACGACATAAAGCCTCGCTATTGTGAAATTTAGGGATGAGCAGCGTCTAAAGGCTGTACTAAACAATTGTTGACGAGTTGAGTCAAAATCTGGGTAAAAAGCGCAAGTTCTGTCAGCGTTACGTGCTCCTGCGGAGTATGGCACACACGAAAATCACCCGGGCCAAAATTGACAGCTGGAATGCCCGCATCTAAGATAAAATTACGCACATCACTGCCGTATGGTGGCCCCCAAATCTCTGCCTCCTTGCCCGTCACTTGAGAAGCCGCTTGAGCGACACGCTGCACGAGTGGATGATCTAGTGAGATTGCAGCAGGTTCGTTATCGCGCAGAAACGTCAGCTCATAGGACAAGCTGGGAATCTCATGCCGCAGTGTCTCTAGCAGCGCAAACAGCTCTTCCCGCACTTGTTCTGTGCGCTCGCCGGGCAGCATCCGCCGATCTACGGTCAACTCACAGCGACTAGCGATGTGGTTGTGTTTTTCACCTGCCTGAACTTGGGTGATGACGCAGGCCGGGCTGCGCAGCAGCGGGTGCTGCTGCGCAGGGATGCGGGTGTGGTAGGCTTGGATCAGATCAACCAAGCGCGCAAGATGACGGATCGGATCGACATATTGTTCAGCGAGGCCACAGTGCTCAGGGATCCCTTGTAAGACGATGCGATGCCATGCAACCCCGCGTGTACACGGGGCAACGCGGAGGTTGGTCGGCTCCATGACGATGGCATAATCCCCTCGATAGCGTGGGTCTTGCAGCAAGGTACGAGTGCCCGGCTCAGCCAGTTCTTCACCCATGGCGGCTTGAAATATCAGCGAGCCATGAAGAAGTTGCGATTGAGCATGAGCAGCTTTCATCAGCAGCATCGCCACGGCTAACTGGCTCTTCATGTCTGCTGTGCCGAGGCCATACAGCGCATCCCCCTTGACCGTGGCATTGAACGGTGGATGTGGCCAAGCCGCTGCGTTGCCCTCTGGCACGGTGTCAATGTGTCCGTTCAAGATGAGCGTTGGCCCGTCATGCCCACGCACCCATGCTACGACCTGTGGCCGCTGAGGATCAGGCTGGGTCACCAGTTCTGCCTCGACGCCCCATTCACACAGTGTGTGGAAGATGAACGCGGCACAGGCCTGTTCTTCTCCGGGTGGATTGCGCGACGGCAGCGCAACAAGCGCTTGCGTCAGCGCAATCACCTCATCAATGGGGGGAGGCTTCAGCCACGAGACCATCGTCACTTAGCAACCACAGCACGCGGCAGCGTGTCAAACTGCTGCTCGGCTGTATGCAGGACGCGATCCAGAATGTCAATCGCGCGGTCAATCTCTTCATGTGTGATGACAAGCGGCGGAGCAAAACACAGCCGATTGAAGAAGTACCCCGAGTTGATGCAGATCAATCCATGATCCACCAGCGTTTGATGAATCCATGAGGTCTCACTGTCTGCCGGTTCTTTCGTCTGGCGATCCCTCACCAACTCAATTGCCAACCACAAGCCTTTGCCGTTGTAATGCCCGATGGCCGGATGTCGCTGCGCTAGCTCGTGCAACCCGTCTAAGAAGTAAGCGCCTTTTTCAGCCGCTTGTTCAACAATGCGCTCACGCTCGAAGATTTCCATCACCTTCACGCCACCGGCACATGCGACTGGATACCCTGTAAAGGTCGAAGAATGTGCCCCCGGCCCCCATGAGTCCATGATTTCAGTGCGACCAGTGACCATCGCAATCGGCAGCCCATTGCTGATTGATTTGGCCATTGTCATCAAGTCAGGCTGCACATCAGCGTGTTCGCAAGCCCACCATTTCCCTGTGCGCCCCATGCCAGTCTGCACTTCGTCGATCACCAGCAGCATGTCATACTCTTGGCAGATCTTCTGCAGCTCTTGCAAGTATTCCAGCGGCGGCAGGATATACCCGGCTGAGCTTTGGAACGGCTCGATCACAAAAGCCGCCACGTTGTTGATGCCGTTACGCGGATTGCGGAACGGTGATTCTTTGCTCTTGAACATCTCGCGCAGTTGCTTAGCGCAGAACATCTCACACGAGGGATACTCCTTGCCCCATGGGCAGCGATAACAGTAGGGGTAGGGGATGCGCGTGACACTGGCATCCGCCGGGCCAACGGGGTTGTTGTAAGCTAGCATAAACGCTTTGCTGGTCAGCGCTTGGGCTAGGGCTGTGCGACCGTGGTAGTCCCCAGTGTGAGTGATGATCATCGGCTTGCCGGTATACCAACGTGACAACTTGACGGCAATTTCAACCGCTTCTCCGCCTGTCACTGCGAAGAAAACTTTCTTGTCGAAGGCCCCCGGGTGCTTTTCAGCCATGCGGCGGGCTAGCTCACTACGCACACGCATTGGCAGTTCGGCAAACTGCATGAGCTGGGTCATTTGCGCCATGATGGCCTCAGCTACCTCGACGTTGCCATGCCCAAGCGCGTTCACAGCAAATCCTGCGTGGCAGTCGATATACTCATTCCCGTCAACGTCCCACAAGCGTGCCCCCTGGCCGCGCTCCAGCACAGGCGGGCAGGCAAACAGCGCAAAGTTTAGATGACCAGTTGATTCATACTGGAGTGTTTCAGCCAGCACCTCGCGCGATTGCGGGCCACGCGCCCGTGCCTCGACGCGCTCCATCAGCGTTTCTTGAGACACACGCATCTTGGCGCGTTCCTGCAAAATACGCTCTTCAAATGATGTAGCCATTTCTGCTCCTTGTCTGAACGTTGACAATCATCTTAAGGTTCTACGACTTCAACACACCACGTTTGAAGAATATTTCCGTAATCTCATGCTGATAAGCTAAATAGGCTGGCATCTCACGAACTCTTACCGAGCGTGGACGCGGCAAGTCAACACGGATGACCGTCTCAACATGACCCGGCCGCGGCCCCATGACGACTACCCGATCCGACAATTGGATCGCTTCTGGAATGCTGTGCGTGACAAACAGAATCGTTTTGGGGGACGTCATCCACAGCTGTTCAAGATCGACGCGGATTTGCTCGCGGGTGAGTGCATCCAACGCCCCGAATGGCTCGTCCATTAGCAGCAGGGGCGGATCATGAACCAGCGCGCGGCACAGCGCAGTGCGCTGCTGCATCCCTCCAGATAGCTCATACGGGTAACGATTCTCGAAGCCTTCTAAGCCGACCTGTTTCAACAGTTCCATTGCGCGTGGGACGTACTGCTTGACAGGCAGCCCACGCATCTCCACTTGAAGCAGCACATTTCCCAGCACAGTACGCCAATCGACTAATGCCGCGTTTTGAAAGACGATGCCGATTTCAGTCTGCGGTGCGCTGACAGGTCGGTTACTGATGAGAATCTGCCCGCTGCTGCTTTCCAGCAAGCCTGCCGTCATCAACATCAGCGTGCTTTTGCCACACCCCGATGGCCCTACAATTGAGATGAACTCCCCTTCCTGAATGTCGAGGCTGATCGGTTGTAAGGCTTGCACCAAGCCATCTC
>DAOUBS010000193.1:0-6105 GCA_034432435.1 Anaerolineae bacterium | reverse complement strand
TTGGGACGAAGTATGGGAACGTTTCAAAATTATCGGAGCGTTGGTTGGTGACGGTAACGCTCGTGCCGTGTCGCTGTTGTTCTACTTCACGGTGTTCGTCCCTTTCGCGCTAATCGCACGGCTGTTCACCGACCCACTCCGCATCAAGTCGCAGGCAGCCCAATGGCTTGAACGCGCCCCCGTCCCCAGCGATATTGAGTCTGCCAGAGAACAAGGTTAACCTATGTACATACTGGGCGTCGCCGCCTTTTACCACGATTCTTCTGCTGCGCTGCTGAAGGACGGGCAGCTTGTTGCCGCAGCGATGGAAGAGCGCTTCACACGGCGCAAACACGACAACTCCTACCCAACCCACGCGATCAACTTCTGCCTTGAACACGCAGGTATCACCGCGCATGATCTCGATTACGTCGTCTTTTACGAGAAGCCGCTCGTCAAATTCGAGCGCATCCTGCACACGACGCTGTCCACCTTCCCACACAGCGCCAGCACGTGGCGCGAGGCGATGACCAGTTGGCTGAAAGAAAAGCTGTGGGTCAAATCCGCCATCAACAATCACCTGCACTGCGGCCTCGACAAAATCTTGTTCTGCGACCATCACATGAGCCACGCAGCAAGCGCCTTCTTTGCCAGCCCGTTCGATGAGGCAGCGGTCCTCACAGTTGACGGCGTGGGTGAATGGACGACCACAACGCTCGGCACAGCCCGCAGCTACAAACCAGGTGAAAGCGGCACGAACGTCATCAACCTCTTCGCGGAACAGCGCTTCCCACACTCGCTGGGGCTGCTGTACTCGACTTTCACAGCTTGGCTGGGCTTTCGGGTCAACAACGGCGAATACAAAGTGATGGGCATGTCCCCGTATGGCACGCCCAAGTACGTAGATCGCGTGTATCGGGTGTTCAACTTCAACCCGTCAGACGCTTCGTTCAGCCTCAACATGGATTACTTCGACTTCCATCGAAGCGTAGATCGCAGCTATAGCCGCAAGTTCGTTGACCTGTTCGGAGCGCCTCGCCCACCTGAAGCCGACTTCTTTACAATGAAGACCAACCCCGAACGCAGCGCTGAGCGCGCCGCCATGGAGCAGAATCAGTACTACGCAGACGTCGCTGCCAGCATTCAGCGCGTCACTGAGGATGCGCTAGTGGGAATCTGTCGTTACTTACACGAGAAAACAGGCCTTAAAAAATTGGTGTTCGCCGGCGGTGTCGCGCTTAACACCAAGGCCAACTGGCGTCTGCTGAATGAGACGCCGTTTGAAGAAATCTACATTCAGCCGGCGGCGGGCGACGATGGCGGTTCCCTTGGGGCGGCTTTATGGGCGCATTATATCGTGCTCAATCAACCGCGCGCGTGGTCAATGCCTCATGCCTACTGGGGCAAGGCTTACACCGACGCAGAATGCCAAGCCTTCCTCGATGAAAAAGGTATCCCCTACGAACGCTTCGATGACCGCTTAGATCAACTCGAGGACATCGTGGCTGACGCACTCACTCGTGAACAAGTCATCGGCCTGATGCAAGGGCGCTTCGAGTGGGGGCCACGCGCCCTCGGCAATCGCAGCATCCTCGCTGACCCGCGCTTTGAGACGATGAAAGAAGTCGTCAACACCAAGATCAAGTTTCGTGAGCCGTTCCGCCCGTTTGCCCCAGTCATCCTACGCGAGAGAGCGCCTGAGTACTTCGACTATCAAGAAGTGGCAGAGCACGAGGCCCCACGATACATGTTGATGGTCGCGCCTTTCAAATCAGACAAACAAGAGCACGTGCAAGCTGTGTGCCATGAGGGCACAGGCCGCCTTCAGTCCATCGATCATGAGACGAACCCCTTCTACTACAACATTGTGCGCAAATTCGGCGAGGCGACGGGCGTGCCAGTCGTCCTCAACACCTCGTTCAACTTGCGCGGAGAACCTATGGTCACTTCGCCCCGTGATGCGTACAATACCTTCCGCAACAGCGACATCGACATGCTAGTGATGGGGCCGTTCCTAGTGTGTAAGCCCCAGTAAAAGGACAAGACCTATGACTGCTAACCTGAATGACTCTAAGCGCACAGCCCAAGCCTCCCTGCCAAAGAAGAAACCCTCGGCTGTCGACGACGCTTTGACGCGGCTCGGCGTCATGGGTGAGATCCTCAGCTTCTTTTGGAAGCGTCGTTTGTTCTGGCTCATCCCGATGCTGATTGTTCTGGGGTTGATAGCAATATTCATCGTCATCGGCATCTCAAGCCCAGCCGGCGCGTTCATCTACACCCTCTTCTAAGAGATGGACCCAAAACTGGCCCTTTCCATCTTGTTCCTGATCGCGTTCGGCGCGTACTTCGGTGGGATGGTGGCGCGGGCTTCTGAGAAGGCGCGCCCCATCCACGGGGGGCCACTCGCGCGCGTGTTTCACTTCGCGGCGTGCGCTGTGATGACAGTCGGCGCGCCGGCTGTCCTGCTGGAGATCTTTATCCTGCGGATGATCTCGCCCTTGCTTATTCTGGCTGGGGTCATTGTCACGCTCTTCGCCCTGCTCTTCGCCTACGCCCTGATTGAACAGCCAGCGCGCATGCGCGTCCAAGCGCCAGAAGATCGTGGGTGGACGCCTGAAGACGCTAAACGCTCCGGCCTCTAGGCATCCTTCGATGAAACAAGGTGTGCGAGTGCGCCCCTTGTTTCATCGTATTTGGCCTTAGGCTTGCTCTTTTCACGTCTGTGGCCGTCGATATACTCAACAATGCCTGTTATGATCAACTCAACTCTGTGTAAGGATTTACTACATGCCGCGCGCGTTAATCAGCGTTTATGACAAGAACGGCTTGATCGAGTTTGCCAACGAATTAGTCGAGCGCGGCTGGGAGCTGGTCACCAGCGGTGGCACGGAGAAAGTGCTGCGCGATGTCGGCATCAAAGTGACGCCGCTCAATCAACTAACTGGCCTGCCTGAGATGCTTGAAGGCCGCGTCAAGACGCTGCACCCGGCGATCCACGCTGGCATCCTCGCACGCGATCGCCAAGCGGACTACGACGAGCTGGCTCGGCATGGCTTCGCCCCGATCAGCATGGTCGTCTGTAATCTATACCCCTTTCAAGAGACCGTCGCACAACCCGGCGTCACCCTCCAAGATGCTGTTGAGCAGATTGACATCGGCGGGGTTACGCTGCTGAGGGCAGCAGCTAAAAACTTCTTTAGGGTCGTTACCGTGTGCGATCCATCCGACTACTCGCGCGTGCTCGCGTCGATCAAAGCTGCCGGTGACACAGACCTCGCCCTGCGCCGTGAGCTGGCGGTGAAAGCTTTTGCTCACACTCGAGACTACGACACAGCCATCCACGCCTACCTCACCAGCGACATCACCTTCACTCAAGTCGATTACGACACGCTGCCCCAGCAGATCTCCCTTTCGCTGCACGCAGTATCTGACCTACGCTATGGTGAGAATCCACACCAAAGCGGCGCATTCTACGCTCGCATGGCCAATGAATCGCCGTTGGGGGCAACTGTTCTAGGCGGCAAACAACTGTCGTACAACAACTTGTTAGACGTTGACGCCGCTTGGCGCACTGTCAGTGCATTTACAGGCCCAACCGTTGTCATCGTCAAACACTTAACCCCCACCGGCATCGCAACCGCCGACACGATTACAGCCGCCTATCACCAGGCGCTTGAATCTGATCCCGTTTCGGCCTTCGGCGGCATCATCGCCGTAAACCGAGTTGTCGATGAAGCCTTCGTTCAAGCGCTCGGCACGTTGTTCATCGAGGTGATCGCCGCGCCCAGCTTCACCCATGAGGCGGCTAAACTACTCAGTGAGGGGCGCAAAAACTGCCGCTTGCTGCAAATTCCTCATCCCTACGACAACAGCATGCTCGACATTCGTACCGTCCATCGCGGCTATCTCGTCCAGCGCATGGATGCCGGTGACCCCGAGGGTACGGTCTGGCGCACTGTCACCAAACGCTCCCCTACCCCAGAAGAGCTTGCCGCCATGCAGTATGCGTGGAAGGCCGTTCAGCACGTCAAATCGAACGCCATCGTAATCGCCCACGCTGGTTACACTGTTGGCGTTGGCGGGGGGCTTCCGAATCGGCTCGACGCCGTGCAGATCGCGTTGAACCGCGCCAAAGAGCGCGCCCGTGGCGCAGCCATGGCCTCTGACGCTTTCTTCCCGTTCCCAGATGGAGTTGAGATTGCGATTCGCGCCGGTGTCACGGCCATCGTCCAGCCCGGCGGGGCGATCCGTGACGCGCAAGTGATCGCTGCGGCAGATGAAGCCAACGTCGCAATGGTATTTACTGGCACACGCCACTTCCGCCACTAAGCGAGGAACCCCATGACCGAGACCGTCACGTTTACTGTGCCAATCGCGCCCGAGTTCAAAACCATCCTGACGCCTGAGGCCGTCGCTTTCGTTGCGGATTTGACGCGACGTTTTCGTGATGAGCGTGATCGGCGGTTGGCAGCGCGCGCTGAACGCCAAGCGCGGATCGACGACGGAGAGATGCCTGATTTTCTGACGGAAACGGCTCACATCCGCGCGTCTGAATGGCGAGTCGCCCCCAATCACCCAGCACTAGCGGATCGCCGCGTCGAAATTACCGGACCAGCTGACCGCAAGATGATCATCAACGCGCTCAACAGCGGCGCAAACGTCTTCATGGCCGATCTAGAAGATGCTAACTCGCCCACGTGGGACAACATGGTGCAAGGCCAGATCAACCTCGCGGACGCCGTCCGCAGCCGCAATACCTTCACCAACGAGGCTGGCAAGCAGTACACGCTCAACGAGACGACAGCCGTGCTGGTGGTGCGCCCCCGCGGCTGGCATCTTGATGAACGCCACATGCTGGTGGATGGGCGTCCTGTTCCGGGCGCGCTCTTCGACTTTGGGCTGTATTTCTTCCACAACGCGCACGAGCTGCTCAACCGTGGGTTAGCCCCGTTTTTCTACCTGCCCAAGCTGGAAAGCCACCTTGAGGCGCGCCTGTGGAACGACGTTTTTACCTATGCCCAGCAAGCGATCAACGTTCCGCACGGCACAATTAAAGCGACCGTGCTGATCGAGACGATCCTTGCTGCCTTCGAGATGGACGAGATTCTCTACGAACTGCGCGACCACATCGCAGGGTTGAACTGCGGGCGTTGGGACTACATCTTTAGCGTCATCAAGAAGTTCCACAAACATCCCCAATTTCTGCTGCCAGATCGCGCCACAGTGACGATGACCGTGCCGTTCATGCGCGCCTACTCGCTGCTGTGCATCATAACATGCCACCGCCGCGGGGCACACGCGATGGGCGGCATGGCTGCGCAAATTCCGATCAAGAACGACCCTGAAGCAAATGAGATTGCGTTTGCCCGCGTCCGCGCTGACAAGGAGCGCGAAGCCACCGACGGTCACGATGGCACGTGGGTTGCCCATCCCGGGCTTGTCCCCGTTGCCAAAGAAGTGTTTGACCGCGTTATGCCCCAGCCGAACCAGATTGACCGCCAGCGCGACGACGTTCAAGTGAGCGCCGCTGACCTGCTCACGATGCCCAAAGGTGACATCACCGATCATGGCTTGCGTACGAACATCAAAGTGGGCATCCAATACGTCGAGGCGTGGTTAGGCGGCAACGGATGCGTGCCGCTCTACAACTTGATGGAAGATGCGGCCACCGCCGAAATCAGCCGCAGCCAAGTGTGGCAGTGGCTGCACCACGGGGCCACGCTCGCGGATGGCCGACAAGTTACCCCCACACTGATTGAGGAAGTCCTCGAAGAGGAGATGAAGGCCATCGAGGCTGAAATTGGGGCTGAGCGCTTCAAGAATGGGCGCTTCCACGAGGCACGTGATCTGTTCAGCCGCATGATCCTCACGCCGCAGTTTACCGAGTTCCTCACCCTGCCCGCGTACGACTACTTAACTTGACCTTGTCAAGCATAGCAGTGTCTGCTATATTTTGAGTGTCGCCACTGTAGCTCAACGGCAGAGCATTCGCTTCGTAAGCGAGTGGTTAAGGGTTCAAATCCCTTCAGTGGCTATGCTGACAGCCCGTGAAAACGGGCTTTTCTTTTGCCTGATTGCAGAAAACGATATAGTATCACCCCGTTTGATTACATCATCATACATCTT
>DAOUBS010000192.1:0-1532 GCA_034432435.1 Anaerolineae bacterium | reverse complement strand
ATCGATCCGCTGCGCTATCGCAGCATGGCGTTTACGCTCAGCGCGGGCTTGGCAGGCGCAGCCGGCGTGCTGTTTGCGTTTAAGAATGGGTTCATCAGCCCGAGCGACGCCGGAACCGAATACGGGTTGATCTTGTTCGTCGCACTGCTGTTGGGCGGCAACGCGACAATTGCCGGGCCAATCGTGGGCGTGCTGTTCATCCAAGTGATTCGAGAGTTGACCGCCGACTACGCGCGTTACCAGCAGTTGATTTTGGGCGCAGTCATGTTGGCGACGATGTTCACCATGCCGCGTGGCATCGTTGGGACAATTCAAAATCTGTGGGAGCAGCGACGCACCCGCGGCAAAGTGGCCAAGATCGAGGAGAAGGAAGCCGCCGTCTATCTCGATCCAAACGTCATTCATGACCTCGTGCAGGTCAAAAGCTCAGGCAGCGCTGCCAGCGGCGAGCGCGTGCTGTTAGAAGCGCGCGGCATTCACAAACGATTCGGCGGCTTGCACGCGCTCAAAGGCGTTGATCTGCGCGTCAAAGCGGGGACGATTCACGGTCTCATCGGGCCGAACGGCTCTGGCAAGTCCACCCTCATGAACTGCTTGACCCGCGTCATGCCGTGTGAAGGGGAAATCCTCTACAACGGCAAGCCGATGCCCAAAACAGCCCACAAAGTGGCACAGATGGGCATCGTGCGCGTCTTCCAAATTCCGCACCTCTTCAACGATATGACCGTGCGCGAAAATGTGTTGATGGGCTTGCACCAACGCGCCAAGCACAACGTGATCAGCTACATCGTCGGGATGCCTTACGCCATGCAGGAAGAACAGTCGCTGCGCGCAGCGGCGGATAAGCTGCTGGAGGTGGCAAACCTTAGGGAGAGCGCTAACATCAAAGCCAGCTTGCTGCCACACGGCCAAAAACGCCTGCTGGAAGTGCTGCGCGCGCTGATGATGTCTCCTGAGTTGTTGATCTTGGATGAGCCGGCTACAGGCTTGGTTACAAGCGAAGTACAAGCTTTAGCCGACCTGCTGCGCAAGCTGCGCGACAACGGCGTGACCATCCTGCTGATTGAGCACAATATGGCCTTTGTGATGAGCACGTGCGATGTGGTGACTGTGCTAGAGGAAGGCGAGAAGATTGCCGAAGGACTGCCCGCCGACGTGCAGAATGATGAGCGCGTCATCACTGCCTATCTGGGCAGCGCAAACCACTTGAAACAGGTTAAGGCGGCCTTATGCTAGAGTTGAAAGACGTTGAAATCCGATATGGATCGGTTGCAGCCGTCCACCGGGTTGATCTGACGGTGAACGCAGGCGAATTTGTGGCGCTAATTGGCAGCAACGGCGCCGGCAAAACGACAATTTTGAAGGCCATCTCTGGCTTGCTCCAGCCTTCACGGGGCGAGATTCTGTTCAACGGCGAACGGATCAACGGCAGGGCGGCGCACACGATCACGCGGGCGGGTATTGCCCACGTGCCGGAAGGTCGCCAAGTGTTCCCAGATTTGACTGTGCTAGAAAACCTCGAGATGGGCGGG
>DAOUBS010000191.1:0-3503 GCA_034432435.1 Anaerolineae bacterium | reverse complement strand
CGCATCGCGGGGGACGCCCGCAAATTTGCTGCGGCGGTTCAATCGCTACTGGCAGATCCACAAGAACGCGCGAGGCTCAGCAGCGCCGCGCGCCACTACGTGGAACAATACTACGACTGGTCAGTCATTGTGCCGCGCCTGCTGGCTGCTCATCAGGAACTCATTTATGGATAGGGAAGCCCTTGTCGAGCGCAATCGACTCCTCGCTGAGGCTTACCATACGCAGTCAGTGCGCCACAAGCTGCGCTCGCGGCTTCTGAACTGGGCAGCAGCGTTTCCGTTTGCAGCCGTATCGCCGTCAAGTCAGCGAATCTTACTCATCCGACCCGATCACATCGGCGATCTGCTGCTGACGACGCCAGCAATCCACGCGCTAAAGCAGGCGCTGCCCAACGCTGAAATCCACATGCTGGCCGGGCCGTGGGCTGCCAGCGTGCTGCAATCGAATCCAGATGTTGATCAAGTGCTGACGGTCCGCTTTCCGGGGTTTGACCGCGCAAGCACCCAGCAGCGGCCACTTCAGCCTTACGCGCTGCTGCTGAAAATTTCACGTCAATTGCGCGCTATCGGCTACAGCACAGCGATCATCATGCGTCCTGATCACTGGTGGGGGGCCTTCCTCGCACACGCGGCGGGCATCCGCGAGCGAGTGGGCTATGCACTGCCTGACGTGGCTCCATTCCTGACACGCGCCATCCCATTTGCCCCAGCGCACGCCGTTCGGCAAAATTTGCGCCTTGTTGAGCACATCACCGGGGCAATCCCCGATGAAGCTGCTCAACTGCGACTGCCGATTACGTCCAACGACTCGATGTTCGTCGATGACTGGTTAGAGTCCACCCCCGCCGCACGTGACAAACGGCTAGTCTGCCTGCACACCGGGGCTGGAACGTGGGCCAAGCAGTGGGAGGCAGCGCGTTGGGCACAGCTGGCAGATGCGCTCCGCGAGCATTTCGACGTTCACGTGATCTTTACCGGGACTTCAAGCGACAAGCCAACCATTGAGCAGGTGCTGTCGCAGGCGCGCTTGCACCACACCAGCGCCGCCGGCATCATGGGGTTAGGGAGTCTGGCTGCGCTCTATCAAAAAAGTGCTCTCGTCGTCGGGTGCGACAGCGGTCCGATGCACATCGCCGCCGCCGTCGACACCCCTACAGTGACGCTCTTCGGCCCGGCCAACCCCGCTGAGTTTGCCCCATGGGGCAGCCGTGAGCGTCATCTGCTGCTCATGTCGTCAATCGCTTGTCGCCCGTGTCGTGTGCTCGATTGGGGGGATGACCCGCCCGCTTATCATCCGTGCCTGCGCGACATCACGGTTCACGACGTCTTGGCAGCAGCCAGCCGCCTGCTCCACACCTAGCTAGTCGGGGATGACGATCGTCTCAATGCCAGCCTCAGCCAGTGGGAAGCGCAGCGGCAGCGCGCTCAGTGTCTTCACTATCGTTTCCATCACAACTAGATCACGATACCACTTTGCATTCGCTGGCACGATATGCCACGGGGCATGGGGACGATTGCACTTCTCCAGCACATCCTCATAGGCGCGCATGTAAAGATCCCACTGCTTGCGCACTTCTAGATCCCCTAGAGAGAACTTCCAGTGTTTGCCGGGGTCAGCAAGGCGCTCTTCAAACCGTTTCTTCTGCTCATCTTTGCTGATGTGCAGGAAGAACTTCAAAATCGTCGTGCCGCTTTCAGCTAAGAGTTCCTCAAACTCGTTGATCTGATCGTAGCGCTTGCGCCATACGCTCTCGGCGACTAGGCCGTTCACGCGCACCACCAGCACATCCTCGTAGTGGCTGCGGTTGAACACGCCGATCATCCCCTTGCGCGGCACACGCTTGTGGATCCGCCACAGGAAGTCATGGCTGCGCTCCTCCTCAGTCGGCACTTTGAAGCTGGTCACCTCAACTCCCTGCGGACTGACCCCAGTAAAGATGCTACGAATCGTGCCATCCTTGCCGCCTGCGTCCATCGCTTGCAGCACAATCAGCACAGCGTGCCGCCCATCAGCATAGAGCTTGTTCTGCAGCACGCTCAGTTCCTCGCGCAGTTCTGCCACGCGCTCACGAGCGGCTTCCCGCTCCCATTGACCGCGATAGTTCGGGTCATAGTCCGCCAGATTCACTTTGCCGCGGGGTGGGATCAAAGGTTGCTCAGCCATCTAGTTCACTCTCCTTCATCGGCGTTACTGGTATTGTAGTCTCGTTGCGGTACGTCACCATCCCCGGCCCCGCGCCTTTTATCTTGCGGACGTACTTCACCCGCGTCACATCCACATCTACGCGCGCCTCAGAACGGCTCGCGCTGTAGTAGGCCACTACTGCCGCCACTTGGCGGATGAGCACCTCAGGGACAGTGCGGCCATCGTAGCGAATCACCCCGTGCGCCCCGGGAACACCGCGCGCGTGCAGCCAATAATCCATCGGGTTGGCATATTTGAACGTCACGGTCTCATTTTGAAGGCTGTTGCGCCCAATCCAGATCACGTAGCCGTCCTTTGTGAGGCGCAGCGGCCCCGTGCGTTGGCTGCCGCGCCGCGGGCGCGCCGCCCCCTGCCACAACCCCCGCTCGGTCAGCGCGCTCACTACATCATCAATTTCAGGGTAGCTGGCAGCCTGCTCCAAATCGAGCGCCAACTGATCGAGGAAGGCCAGCTCGGTTCGTGCTTCCTCGATCAACTGCGGCACGCCGGCCTGCGCGCGCTTGGCGCGGTTGTAACGGTCGAAATAGCGCTGTGCATTCTCCAACGGTGAAAGCGACGGATCAAGCGCGATCCTCATCGGTTCCGCGTCAAAGTCGTACTCGGCTACTAGTTCGCGCTGGCCGGGCTGAATGACATATTGATACGCGAGGATCAACTCACCCGCGCGCTGCATGTGCTCGCGTTCAGCCTCGTCTTTGAGACCATTCTCCAGTGACGCGAGCTTGGCCTGCAACCGCGCCTTCGCCTCGTTGATCTGCGCCTGCACCGGCTTACGCGCCTCAGCATACGCCTCTGCGCCGATGGCCGCCCCGTAGTAGCTGACCAGCGCTTCACTCATCGACGCTTTTGGCTCCCAGTTTGGCAGGTGCGTCAGCGGATAGGCGCTGTAAGCAGCAGGGCTGCCGTCAAGATAGGCTGTGCCCGGCTGCCAATCGCGTCGTTTGAGCAGCTCGAGCAGCGTCTGAAGGC
This sequence comes from Anaerolineae bacterium, assembly GCA_034432435.1. GTDB lineage: Bacteria > Chloroflexota > Anaerolineae > Aggregatilineales > Phototrophicaceae > JANWYT01. The sequence continues at coordinate 328 of DAOUBS010000191.1, read as the reverse complement.
TCGCCCAGACGGCAGCGGGATCCACGACATCAGCGGGGCTGCCTGCGTCTTTCGTCGCCCGATAGATCACCTCACGGCTCAGCAGTGGGCTGCACCCCAACACAAGCGCGCTCAACCACTGGGACGCCTTGCGTTTGGGGTCGCTGTTGTTTTTCCACTGCGCAGCAAACGCATCAAACGAGTCGCTGAACGGGTTCAAGCGGTTGCTGATGGGCGGGGGCGGCGTATAGGGATAGTTCGGCAGGCTCACGCGGAAGCGGTTTTCGTCTGGCCCAACGCGGCGCATACAGTCGAGAATTACCCCCTCTTGCACCAGCAGCAAGTTCGC
>DAOUBS010000190.1:0-3159 GCA_034432435.1 Anaerolineae bacterium | reverse complement strand
GCCAGCGTGGTGGCTGGCGCCACGCAGCCGCCGTCTGGCGGCTTCACGAACGCGCCCGCCGCCACCCAAGCCGCGCTGGCGACGCTGTTCGCCTCACAGGCCGGCGGCCCCGCGGCGACCCCCGCTGCGCCACAGGCGACGCGCCCCATCCCGACTGGGCCAGAGGTCATCGCCAACACCAACGCCAACGTGCGCCGCGGCGACAGCGTCGCCTATCCGACCGTCGGCAGCTTGCTAGCCGGCTCGCGCGCGCCCATCATCGGCATCAGCTCGACTGGCAGCGGCTGGTACTTCATCCAACTGCCGAATGGGCGCACGGGCTTCATCTCGCCGTCCGTCGTGCGCGTGGAGGGCAGTCTGCTCGGCGTCCAAGTTGTGACGCCGCCACCCGTCCCCGCCACGCCGACCCCCGTCCCGACCGCCACCCCCGCCACCCCAGCGGACATCGCGCTGTCCGGCATCCGCCCAGAGCCGAACCCGCCGGTGTGCTTGCAAGCGTTCAACGTGTTCATCAACGCGACCAACGTCGGCAGCGGCCCCTCAGCTGGCCCGGCCAACGTGCGCGTTCAGAGCATTCACTTGGCCACGGGCACGATCGCCTCGGCGGGCACAGCCCAAGTGCCTGCGTTGGCCCCCGGGCAAAACTTCGTGGTGGTCATTCCGCTCAACGTGGGGGTGTACATCAGCGAGGCGCATGAGCTGGTGGCGACGATCAACTTCGACAACGCCATCCCAGACACGAACCCCGCCAACAACACCATCCGCTTCAGCTATACGCTGGCCCCGGGCGAGTGCTAGCGCGCTTGGAGGCAGGCTCAGCGGCCTGCCTCCATCCTCAGACGATCAAGCGCCGCAGCAAGGCCTTGAAGCGTGCCCCGTCAACCGCGCGGGCAAACGTCGCATTCGGGGCGCGTTCGAGCAAGTTGTACATGTCGATGACGAGCTGGCCATAGGTCAGCTCGCTTTGGTATTCCACCTTGCCGTAAGCGCGCACGCTGTCCGTCATGATGGACGGGTCGAGCGCGACGGCTGTCGCCACCGGGTCGGCGAAGTCGATGCCATCCTTGCCCCACATGCGCTGGTTAAAGGCGCGCAGCGTGGCGTTGCAGCGCACGCAAAAGGCCGCGATCTCGGAGCCGCTCGCGGACAGCTCGTCTAGTTCCGCAGCGGACAGGAAGGCTTCCTCTGTGCACATGTCCCAACCGACGAAGGTCAGGGGCAGCCCGCTGTTCAGCACGATTTGGGCGGCCTCCGCGTCCACGTACAGATTAAACTCGGCAGTGGGGGTGACGTTGCCGCGCCCGAAGCCGGCCCCGCCCATGACCGTGACGCGCTGCACCAGCGGCACGATGTCTGGCGCTTTGAGGCAGGCCAGCGCGAGGTTCATCAGCGGCCCCAGCGTCACAATTTCAAGTTGATGAGGGAAGCGTCGGGCGGCGTTGATGATGGCGTCCACGGCGTGGCCGGGGGCAGCTTGCAGGCGCGGCGGCGGGTGGTTCATGTCGCCGAGGCCGTCCTGCCCGTGCACCGATTCGGCGGTGAGCAGCGGGCGCAGGAAAGGGCGTTCCACGCCGCGATAAACTGGCGGCGCGTAGGTACGCGCTTCCTCCACCGCGATCAAGGCGTTGCGCACCGCGTGATCCAGCGGCAGGTTGCCCGCTGCGACCGTGATCGCCGCCACCTGCACCGCCGGCTCGCGCAGCGCCATGATGATGGCCACGACGTCATCTGAGGCGGTGTCCGTGTCAATGAGCAGATGACGCATGGTCAGTCGTCCTTTCTGTCTGTGTGCCGCGCCAGGCCAGCGCCGCGCGCACGGGATAATGATCGCTGCCGCCGTGCGCTGGCAGCACCTCCGCCTTGAGCGGCAGCCACGCCGCCGAGCAGAACACGTAGTCCAAGCGCAGGAAGGGGAACGGCAGCCGCAGGCGGAACGTCCAGCCCATGCCCAGGCCGACGTCGCGGTAGGCGTCGGTCAGGGTGGCGGTCACTGTCTGATAGTCGGGGCTGTGCTCGGGCATGTTAAAATCGCCGAGCAGGACGACGGGCAGCGTCTCGGCTTGGATGCGGCGCATCACGTCTTGGATCTCGCGGTGGCGATAGGCGGGGTTGAAGTGCTGGCCGTTCATGCCGGGGTGGGTGGGGTGCACGTTGTAGACCACCAGCGGCGTGAAGGGCGTCTGCACCAACGCGCGCTGATGCCCCAGCGGGGTTGGCAGCCACTCGTACTGCCAGTAGCCGTCCTCCAGCAGCGGGTAGCGGCTGAAGATGGCCTGCCCGGCGAAGCGCGAGAGAACGGTGTGTGTGCCGTAGTGCGGGTAGAGGTCGCGCAGGCCGTCGATCAGCAGCGGCTCATAAGCTTGGCTGACCTCTTGCAGGGCGATCACGTCGGCGCGGCTGGCGCGCAGGGTAGCGATGATCGCGTCTAGCGGGTGCGGATCCGCGAGCAGGTTGTGTGTGAGCACGGTCAGCGTAGGGACGGCGGGAGCGGCGGCGCGCTCGCGCGGGAGGAAGCGCGGCCCGTACCACCCCAGCAGCAGCGCCAGCGGAACGCTCAGCAGCGGCCAGCGTCGCCCCGCCAGCGGCAACAGCCCCAGCGCGGGCAGCAGCAGCCACTCGGCGAAGGTGTTGGCAAAGGCGATCAACCCACTGCGCTCTGCGGTCAGCCAGCGCAGCAGCAGCCAAGCGTGGACGCCGACGCTGTAGAGCAGCACCAGCCCCAGCGCCCAGCGCCGCGCCATCCTGGGCACCTGACGACGCATGAACTACCCGACTAGCTCAAGGCTGTGGCTGTCGATGAGCTGCTGCACCATCGCGGTGAAGGCGTTCAAGGGCATCGCGCCCTTGTCCTCGTCGGTGCGCAGGCGCACGCTTACCGTCTCGTTGGCCACGTCTTGATCGCCTACGATCAACAGGTAAGGAATTAACAGCTTGCGCTGCTCTTTGATCTTGTTGCGCATGTTCTTGTCGCGCAGGTCAGCTTCCACGCGCAGGCCAGCCGCCTCTAGGTGCTTGCGGACGCGCTCAGCGTACTCGTTGTGATCCTCACGAATCGGGATCACGACCGCCTGCACCGGCGCAAGCCACACCGGGAACGCCCCGGCGAAGTGTTCGATCAAGATGCCGCAGAAGCGCTCTACGCTGCCGAACAGCGCGCGG
>DAOUBS010000189.1:0-6952 GCA_034432435.1 Anaerolineae bacterium | reverse complement strand
AAAATCCTATGTTCTCATCGGTCATCAGAAGCAGGCGTGGATGGCGGCCTCTGCGCCGCCATCAACACCGCGACTTGCTCTTTTAACGCCTTGCGCTGCCGTTGATAGGCGTCGTGGTTGATCTGGCCGCGCTCGTGCAGCGCGTCCAGTTGGGCGATCTGCTGGAGCAGCGCCTCCACGGTGGGGGCTGAGCGCTGCTTGAGAGCGACGAAGGCCACCAAACCCACCAGCACCGCCACACCGATCACCCCCAGCAGGGGCAGCAGCACATCCCCCGTGACGACGGTCGCGCTGACGTTGGGCTGCGCGCTGCCCGTCAGGTCGAACACCAACGAGCCGCCGCGCGGGATGTTCATCGTCCGCTGATACTGGTTGACGAACGGCGGGCTGGTATCCACCACCCAACCTGCTGCATCGCGCAGTGTAATCGATTTGGGGCGCACTGTCAGCGTCACATCGCCCGAATAGGCGTAATTCAGCACTTGATCGAACACCGCCCCGTTCTCATACGGCCAGAAGTAGATCAGCTCGATGCGCGTCTCGCCCGGCGGCAGCCCCATCGCGTAGATGACGGCGTACTGCTCCTGCGCCACGATAAAGCGCCGGTCGTTCAGCACGTTGAGCGCGATGCTGCCCGGCGGCATGGTCAGCAGCACGCTAAACGTCCGCCCTGCTTGCGACAGGACGAACGCGCGATCCCCGGTGTTCTCGAAGACGAAGTTCTGCGTGACGAGCAGGCCGCTGGTCGGCTGCTCGGCGAGCGACGTGAACGGCTCCATCTTCGTTTCTATGCGCGCCAAGCGGATGATCGAGAGGTCATCCGTTGGCTCGAAGATGGTCAGCGGCACATCGAGCGCTGCGCCGATCTGATCGACACGGCGCACGCCCCCATCGAACGTCACGCCGCTGTAGAGCGTATAAACGAAGTAGGCGCTGTCAGGCAGGCGCGGGACGTCCTCGAAGGCGTAGCGTCCATCCGCGCCGACAGTCGCCTGAAGCGTGCTCAGGCCTTCCGCAGCGCTGCCGTAGTTAAGGTACACCGGCAGCCCCTGTGGCGCGGGCTGCCCCGTCGTCCCGTTGACGACGCGCCCGCTGATCGTGAACGCGCTCGCGTTGGCAGCTGGCTCAGCCGATGCGTCCACCGCCGACGGGTCGTTGACGGTGGAAAACGTGCGGATGTAGGCGGCAATGGCGAAGGCGTCATCATCGCTGACGGTGGCGGCGTCCAGCGCGGGCATGGCGTCGCCGCGCCCTTCACGCAGCGCGCCCACAAGGTCGGCGTCGCTGATGAAGGCCATGTCGCGCGGGTAGGTCAAGTTGTAGGACTTGCCGCCGATCTCAAGCTGGCGCGCGCCGTCGCCGCGCCCGGCCTCGCCGTGGCAGTCGGCGCAATGCAGCGCGTAAAGCTGTTCTCCCCGCGCGAGCTGCTCGGCGGTGTAGTGCATGAACAGCACGTAATGCGCCACGTCCCACCGCTGCTGCTCGGTAAAGGCGTTCCGCCAAGGCGGCATGAGCTTGGCGAGGTTGCCGTTGGTGATGATCTCAAAATAGTCGGCGGGGGTCTTAGCGTGCATCGCGCCCGCGTCGAGGAAGGACTGCATCGGCTCCACTTGGCCGCTCAAGACGAGTTCACCGCGCCCGCCGCCGTCAGCCCCATGACAGGCCGTACAGTGCTGCGCATAGAGCCGCGCGCCCTCCGCGAGGTTGGGCGGCTGCGCGGGATAACCGCGATCTGCCACGACAGGAACGGCGGTCGGCGGCGGCGTGACGGTGGCCACAATCGCCACTTCGCCTGCCAGCCCGGTGCACGCGCTCAGCAGCAGCATAAACGGCAGCCACTGCACCAGTTGAAGCCACCTCATGCGCTCCCCCCTTGATGCGCCAGCCGCACCGCGCGGATCGCCTCCTCAATCACCGCGTCGATCTGCGCGTCCTCAGCGTTCACGTCGTCGATGATCGGGCGCTGCTGGTCTAGCTCGTCGAGGAACTGCAAGACGCGCGCCCCGCGGCTGGCCCATAGCTCGCGCTCGTCGTGGTATTCTTCCGCGCTGATCTTGCCGGTGGCGAAGTCCTCGTCCAAATCGCGGACGTTCATCAGCGCGCGCTCGTAGTAGGCCAACGCCCGCTCGCGCTGACGATCTAACATGCGGCGCTGCGTCTCTGGCACGGGGCGCACGAACGGCCACACGACCGAGATCACGCACACCACGGCCACCAGCGCGAAAAAGATCAAACCCTCAACGCTCATGCGCCCTCCTCGGCTAGCACGCGCTCAATTGCCTCCGCTACCACGGGGAAAGTGACCGGGCCCAACCACGCCATCACCACGCGGCCATCGCGCCCGATGAGGAAGTTCTCTGGGGCGCCCTGAATGCGATAGGCGCGGGCGATGCGCTCCTGAATGTCCTTGCCGTTCGGGAAGGTCAGGCCGTGGCGCTCGATGAACGCGCGCGCCCCGCTGGGGGTGTCCAGCCAGTTCACGCCGATCACGGTGAAGCCCACGTCGGCGTACTGCTCGTAGAGGTCTTGCAGATGCGGGGCCTCGTTGTCGCACGGCGGACACCAGCTCCCCCAAAAGTTGACCATCACCAACTGGCCGCGCAGCCCAGACAGCGTGACCGTCTCACCGTCGAAGGTCTCAAGGGTAAAATCGGGGGCGATTTGGCCGGGGCGGGGCTGAACCTCGTTGCGGCGCGCTAGTTGCAACGCCAGCACGAGCGTGATCGCCACCATGCCGCAGATCAGGACAACCGTCCCCCACGACCAGCGCACGCGCTTTGGGCGCGGCTCTTGTAAGAACTCCAGATCGTTCACTCACACATCTCGTTCAAACTGCTGACGGTAGTCATCGTGCGCTGCACTGGGCTGCGGGGCGGCCTCCGGGGTCTGCTTGCGCTTCTCCCAATTGGTGAAGGTCAGCGCGGCGGCAATCGACGCGAGCAACAGCCCGATTAATGGCATGACGAAGGCCATCATGCGCAGCGTGTCGTTCAGCGGCACGCCTGACACCTTTTCGCCGTAGCGCGCAACGAAGTTAGCGATGATCTGCTCATCGCTCATGCCCGCCACGAGCATCTCGGCGATCTCCTGCTTCCAGACAATGCACGCAGCCGTGCCGCAGTCGTCCAGCGGGATGTTTTCACACACAGGGCAGTAGAGCCGCTCCGCAACGCGTGTCACGTCGTCCTCGGTGATGACTCGCTGCGCGAGCGTCGGCAGGGCCAGCAGCAGCGCCACCAGCGCCACCCACACGCCCCTCACGCCATCTCCCCCGCAAGGCTGTTCACTTTGTGGGCGCGCCGCACCGTCTCCGGTACGATCTCTTTCGGCCACGCCGCCAGCACCGTGCCGAGGATGAGCACCAGCCCCCCCCACCACACGAGGTTCACCAGCGGGTTGATGTAGACCTTAAACGAGGCAATGCCGCGCTCAGTGTCGTAGCCTGTCAGCAGGACGTAGAAATCTTTTTCGAGCGTGCCGTGCGCGCCGGCGATCGTCATCGGCATGCCGGGGAAGTTGTCGATGCGCGGCTGAATGCGCGCCACCTCGCGCCCATCGCGAAAGACCGTCATCGACGCTACAATCAGCTCGCGGTTGTCGGCGCTGATGCCCTGCTGGAGGCCGTCCAGCCGCAGCTCGTATTGGCGGTCAATGCGCTGCGTCTCGCCGATCTCTAGCGTGCGGCGCGTCTCGAGTTGGAAGATCGTACTGCCGATCACGCCGATGCCGATCACGACGATGCCCAGATGGACGATGTAGCCGCCGTAGCGCCGCTGATTGCGCCCGTACAAGCGCCGCAGCGCCAACCAAACGCTCTCGCGGTGGGCGCGCCGCCGCACCCACACCCCACGCGCCGTCTCATAGATCGCCACGTACCCCGCCATGAACACCAGCCCATACGCCAAGACGGAAACGGGGGTGTTAAGCTCGCTCAGCGCCACGATCAAAAACAGGGTTACAGCCGTCAGCGCCAACGGCCACATGAGCGACGCACCCATCCGCCGCAGCGACATCGCGCTCCACGCGGAAAGCGGGGCCACCCCCATCAGCAGGTACATCAGGGCGAACAGTGGCGGCGTCACCAGCATGAAGTACTCCACGCCCAGCGTGATCTCTTGGTTTAAGAACAGCGACGCCGTAATCGGCGCGCCGAAGCTCCCCCAGAAGATCGCCACGGTGAGCGCCATGAAGATCACGTTGTTCATCACAAACAGCGACTCGCGGCTGAGGAGCCCCACGAAGGGGTGCTCATCGCGCAGCTCGCCGCGCTGCCAGCGCCACACCAGCAGCGCCCCCGCGACCAGCGTCATCCCCGCCCAGAAGAGCAACATCGGCCAGCCGATTTCGCTGCGGGCGAAGCTGTGGACGCTCTGAATGACGCCGCTGCGCGTGGCAAACGTGCCGAACATAACCGCCGAGAAGGTCATGATCACCAGCGCCATGTTCCACACCTTGAGCATGCCGCGCTTCTCTTGGATCATCACGCTGTGCAGGAAGGCCGTCCCCACCAGCCACGGCAGGAAGGCCGCATTCTCGACCGGATCCCAGCCCCAGTAGCCGCCCCAGCCCAGCACATCGTAAGCCCAGCGCCCACCCAAGATCAGCCCTAAGCTCAGGAAGAGCCACGCGACCAGCGTCCAGCGGCGCGTCGCTTTGATCCAGTTCGTGGTCAGGTCGCCGCTGGCCAGCGCCGCCACCGCGAACGCGAAGGGCACGACGAACCCCACGAAGCCCAAGTAGAGCATCGGCGGGTGGATGATCATCCCGAAGTGGCGCAGCAGCGGGTTCAAGCCCTGCGCGGTGGCCGCCAGCGACGCTTGATCGGGCGCGACCACGCCGGGCGGGATCAAGAGCGTGTCTACCTCGCGCATGGTCGATGGGTCTAGCCACCAGCGCGTGAACGGGTTCTCCATGAAGAAGGTAATCCCGACAAAGAAGGCCAGCACGGCCATCATCGCCGCGATGGCGATGGGCATCAGGCGGCGGTCACTCTGCCAGTTCAGCACGATCGCCCCGAAGGCGAACAGCGCCATCAATACACACCAAAAGAGCAGCGAACCGCGCTGGCTGCCCCACAGCGCCGTGATGCGGTAAAAGAGCGGCGTCGTCGGGTCGCTCACCGACCAGACGTAGGAAATTTGATATTGTTCGGTGATGAGCGCCACCAACAGCGCCCCGGCGGAAATCACCAGCAGCGGGAAGGTCAGCAGGGCGGCGTTGCGCCCGCTCAGCACCCACGCCGTGCGGTGCCGCGCCTCGCCCATCACGCTGGCAAAAATAGCATAGAGGCTGACGACAAATGCCAGCCCCAACGTGACCGCTCCAATTTCAGCAAGCATGAGTTCCTCCGTGGGGCTTCAGTCGTTCGTCGTGCGGATCATGCTGCCCGGAGTGTTCTCTTGGAAGCGGCTGGGGCACTTCAGCAGGACGTAATTCGCGTGAAAGTTGCCGTCCTCGCGCAGTTGGCCGGTCAAAATCGCCTGCGCCTCGTGCACGAGCAGGTCGGGCTTAGTCTGGTTCGTCATGACGATGTGCAGCCGTGTGGACACCGGGTTGTTGGCCACGCGGTGCAGCTCCGTGGCCAGATCCGCCGGTTCGCTGTCGATGTGCGCAATCGTGAACTCGAGGTCGCCCGTCACCGGGTCATATTGAATGGTAGAACCGATCACCGCGCCGGTGATGCGCACCGTCTGACCGAGGTAAGCGGGGTTGTGGACGACTTCATCGACGGTGATAAAAAAACGCGCCCCGACCATCGTCCCTGAAAACACTAAGTACACGACGGCGGCCAGCATCAGCGCGCCACCTAGCGCAAACTTCCAACTGCCAGAGCGCGGCTTGCCCTTCGGCTTGTCCAGCGCAGCGGGCTTCTCCCAAGCGATGTTCGTCATTGATGACTCATCCTACGACTAACACTACACATAGTATACAAAAATTGTGACATTCATCACAATTAGAAATTTCTTACGAGGCCCGTATTGCAACCGGACAGGGCAGGCCTTGTCTCTCGCATCGCTTAGTGGGGCACGACGTGCCTCATCTCTCCACTGTGGACGGGGCACGCCCTGTCCCTACGAGTTGGTGGTGTCGTTTTCAGACGACTGCTCGCGGGCAAACATGACGAAACCGATCACGGTGATGGCGCCCAGCCCCAGCAGCAGGAACAGCCACCCCAACCCGGCGGGGGCTGCGCCCTCTTCTGCGGCGGCCACCGGCAGCGCCGCCAGTGCCAACATCGCCCACACGATTAGCCTTCTCGTCTGCATTGTCCCCTCCTTCATCAACCTTGAACATCCGCATTTTAGCCTACTCAGGGCGCAGATTCATCAATCAGTTGGTCTTGGCTCATCAAGTACGCCACCAGATCGGCCAAGCGCTGCGCGTCAAGGCGGGCGTGATAGTTAGTCGGCATCAGGTTGGGCATGTAGCCGGGGGCAGTGTAAGCCTCAGGGTGCAGGATGCTCTCGACGAGGTAGCGCTCCACCGTGTAGCCGGCCAGCACGGGGTCATTCAGGCGCACCTCGTCGACGCGCGTCCACGTACCCTCCACGCTGGGCGCAGTCTGCCCATTGTGGCAGCCGATGCAGCCCAGCGGGATGCCGTCTAGCCCATTTGCCAGCCCGTTGAAGAGCAGCTCGCCAGTGAACGGGTCGCCACCGCGCGCCAACACTTCCGCCAGTGCCAGCTCCGTGTCTGCGCCGACGCTGGTTGCCGCGATGATCTGCGGCAAATCCGCCACGCGCAGCACGAGGTCAATCGCCTGTTCGACGACGTCCGGCGCTGGCTCATAGCCGGCGTCCAACGCCGCGGCTTGCAAGTAAAGCGCGCACTGGTAGGCCGCGGCAGGATCCGCCGCTGCGTTGAGGAACAGCTCCGACGTGCAGGGGGTAGCCTGCTCATCGGCTTGGTAGATGGCTGCCAGCGTCAGCAGCAGCGTGACAAACATCAACCC
>DAOUBS010000188.1:0-4196 GCA_034432435.1 Anaerolineae bacterium | reverse complement strand
GATGGCTACACTTCTTGTCCTTTGGTCACAGGCTATGGCAGCCTTATCTTGGCGGAGTTTGACTACAGCTTCCAGCCGAAAGAGACGTTTCCGTTCGATCAATCTAAAGAGCGCTACAGCATGTATGCGCTTAAGGCATACGGCCTTCCCGCCATGTATTGGAATGGCATGCTGCGTGGCCGCATGTAACTGACTGGGATCGAGGCATCTTTAAATCGAGGCATCTCATCTTAGAGATGCCTCGACGGTTTTATACTGAGGGTGAATTGAGGGCAGAACGCTCGTTGGTTGATGGTCGAAGCCAGCCAAGCGATCGCTGTTGGGACAAATTGGCGTTTCTTAGCCGCAGCGAGTTCGACACGACGAACACGCTGGAGAACGCCATGGCGGCGGCGGCGAAGATCGGCATGAGCAGGCCCGCCATCGCCACTGGGATCAGCAAGATGTTGTAGATGAACGCCCAGAACAGGTTCTGGTGAATCGTCCGCAGAGTCGCGCGGCTGAGGGCGATGGCCCGCGCTACCCCCCGCAGGTCGCCGCTGACGAGCGTCACGTCTGAGGCTTCCATAGCGATGTCTGTGCCCGTGCCGATGGCGATGCCGACGTCCGCTTGCGCGAGGGCTGGCGCGTCGTTGATTCCATCGCCGACCATCGCCACGCGCTTCCCCTCCGCTTGGAGTTGCTTCACCACGTCCGATTTTTGTTGCGGCAGCACCTCAGCAATCACGCGCTCGATGCCGACCTCGGCGGCAATCGCGCAGGCGGTGCGCTCGTTGTCGCCCGTCACCATGACGACCTCCAACCCCTGTGCTTTGAGCGCTTGAATCGCCTCGCGCGAGCCTTCTTTGATCGTGTCGGCGATGCCGACCATGCCGACGACTGCGCCATCTACGACGGTCAGCACGACCGTCCGCGCGCGCTGTTCGAGGTCTGCGACGTGCGGCGTGAGCGCGTCCAGCGCGTGGCCTAACTCGCGGACGTAGCGCGGGCTGCCGACGATCACGCTGCGACCCTCGACCACTGCGCGCACCCCACGGCCAGACTCCGCCTCGAACGCCTCGGGTTGAGCCAACGTGAGTTGATTGGCTTGGGCGGCGCGCACGATGGCTTGGCCTATCGGGTGCTCACTGCCGCGCTCAGCCGAGGCGGTCAGGCGTAGCAGCTCCGCCTCGCTGATGCCAGGCAGCGGGATCACATCGGTCACGTTGGGTTCGCCTTTAGTGATCGTGCCGGTCTTGTCCAGCGCGATCACTTGAATGCGCTTGGCGTTCTCGAGCGCTTCGCTGTTCTTGAAGAGGATGCCCATCTCAGCGCCGCGCCCCGTTCCGACCATGATTGCGGTGGGAGTGGCGAGGCCGAGCGCGCACGGGCAGGCGATCACCAGCACGGCAACAGCGTTCACCAGCGCGCTGGTCAGCCCGGCTTGGCCGATGAACAACCAGCCGAGGATCGTCAATGTGGCTAGCACGAGCACGATCGGCACGAACACGCCCGAGACGCGATCTGCGATGCGCTGGATGGGCGCTTTTGACCCCTGCGCCTGCTCGACGAGGCGGATGATCTGCGAGAGCGTTGTCTCCGCGCCGACGTGGCGCGCCTCGATGACAAGCCGACCGTTCTTGTTGACCGTCGCGCCGATGACCTCACTGCCCGTCTGTTTGTTGACTGGCAAGCTCTCGCCCGTCAGCATCGACTCGTCTACAGCCGAGCGCCCCTCGACAACGACGCCATCGACGGGGATGCGCTCGCCGGGCCGCACGAGGACGAGATCCCCGACGGCCACTGCCTCCGCCGGGACGACGACTTCTTGCCCGTCGCGCAGCAGGGTCGCCGTCTTGGGGGCGAGGCCCATCAGCTTGCGGATGGCCTCGCCGGTGCGGCCTTTGGCGCGCGCTTCTAGCAGCTTGCCGAGCGTGACGAGCGTGAGGATGACCGCGCCTGTCTCGAAGTAGACATGATCGCCGAGCGCGGGAACGTTGAAGGTGATTCCGATCAGTACGGCGATGCTGTAGAGATAAGCTGCCCACGTGCCGATAGCGATGAGCGTGTCCATGTTGACGCTGCGGTTGCGCGCGGCTTTCCACGCGCCGACGGTGTACTGCCGTCCGAGCAGCAGCTGCACAGGCGTGGCCAGCAGCAGAAAGACGTAAGGCCAGCCGCCCCACAGCAGCCACTCCAGCGCGGGGGGAACGTTGTGCATGGCGGCCATGCCGGGCTGAGTCATCTCCGCCATCGTCATGCCGCCCATGTAGACGGCCATGAGGACATCACGCCCCATGCTGATGAGGAACAGCGGCAGCGTGAAGAGCGCCCCGATGACGATCAGGCGGCGCTGATGGGCGATCTCGGCTTCACGAGCGGCGCGCTCCGTGTCTTGGGGCGCTTCCGCGGCGGTGGTGTCGATCACGCCGTAGCCTGCCGCTTCCACGGCTTGGATGAGGTCGCTGCGCCGCGCGACGTTCGGCAGATAGCGCACGAGCGCCCTTTCAGTTGCAAGGTTGACCTGCACATCTAGCACGCCAGAAGCCTTGTGCAGAGCGCGCTCGACGGTGCGCCCGCAGCTTGCGCATGTCATGCCCGTGATGGGAAGCTCCACGCTCGTGATCGCTACGCCGTAGCCTGCACGGTCGATCTGCTCGACAAGCTTCGGCAGGTCGATCAACTGCGGGTCATATTCGACGCTGGCCCGTTCAGTGGCGAGGTTTACGTTGACGTTGGTCACGCCTTCGGCTTTGGTGAGCGCGCGTTCAACTGTGCGCACACAGCTTGCGCAGGTCATGCCAGTAATCGGCAGGTCAATGACCGCCGGTGAGTTAGCCATACAAACATCCTTCACATTGTTGGTTACTGCTCATTACACTAGACTGTGATAAGTGTCGGAGTCTTACACGGCTGCGGCGCATGTGCAGACTATGTCGATCGTCGAGAAAGGATATTTCTGATGAAACGTTCGTTGACGTCTTTGATCGTGGTGCTGGCTTGGCTAAGCCTGTGGCTACCCTTGAGCAGCGCTGAAGGCGTATCCGCCGGGCGAGCTGGACGCGCCGAGATGCGCTTCTTGCAGGGGATGATCGATCATCATCAAATGGCGCTCGACATGGCCAATGACTGCCTTGCCAAAGCCAGCACACCCGCTGTCGTGGCCTTGTGTGAGGGCATCATCAGCGCTCAGTCTGCGGAAATCGAACAGATGCAGGGTTGGCTGCTTGCGTGGTACAACGTAGCGTATGAGCCGATCTCGATGCTGCCTGCGCCGTCTGCGCCCGACCCCCACGCGGGGCACGGCGCTCATGCAGGCCACACAGCAAGCAGCGGCCCATTTACTGACCCTGTGATGACGATGGGCATGTTTGCTGGGTTGAGCCGGCTCGAGGGGGTTGCTTATGAGATTGCATGGCTGGAGGCGATGATCGACCACCACGACGACGCACTCCACATGTCGGAGCGGCTGCTGCGGCGCGTGCCTGAAGCAGAAGGCCACCCAGAGTTGTTGGCGTTGGCGGCCCAGATCATCACAGATCAGAGCGCTGAGATTGATCTGATGGAAAACTTGATTGTTGAACTTGATGGGTGAACAGCGGGGCTGAGCAACGCGCTCAGCCCCTTGTGTTACGGCGCGAGCTGATGTGTCAGATCAAGGCTTTGGCCGGGCAGCAGCTCGACTAGTTCAAAGGTGTGCAGCAACATCCCATCTCGAGTGTTCAGCGTGATGCGGTAGCGGCCCGCTGGCAAGACGATGCCAATGTCACCCGAGATGGAGTCTTGTAAGATAGGATCAGCTTGATCAGGGGCGAACACCGCAAAGCGCCCTAACAGCCCCGTGCGCCCGTCACTGGCGAGCAGGCGCAAGATCACACGCCCAGATGGGAACACGTGCACGAGGTCGAGCGTCTGGCCAGCGAGCACCTCGACGTTTTCGAAGATGTGTTCAAACGGCTGGCCAAGAGACGTCGGGTTGTTCACGACAAAGTTATAGCGGCCGGCGGGCAGGACGAACACCGCGGGGTTGAACAAACGACTTTCTGCTAGTGGCTCAGCACCTTCGCGCCGCCCAAGCAGAATGTTGGGGCGTTCTCGATTATCGACAGGGAAGACGGTCACAATCGGGTCGCGGAAGGCGGTCTGGTCGTCGCCCGCGTTAGCGGTGACGCGGACGCGGCCAGATGGGAAGGTGTGGCTCAGGTCGAGCGTCTGGC
>DAOUBS010000187.1:0-5823 GCA_034432435.1 Anaerolineae bacterium | reverse complement strand
GATTTCTTTGTTTAGCATCCCATCGACTAAGTAGCGCAGGATCTCCATCTCACGGTAGGTGAGCACAGGCCCCGGGTCGCTTGTTGCGGCTTGGCCATGAAGCCGAGTCAATCGGTTCTGGAACCATGTTGTGAACTCATCAGGTGACATGAGCTGGCCCTCTACCACGTGATAGCCACGCGCTGCGCCGCGAACGAACTGTACAAGCATGTCTGGATGGATGGTCTTGTCGGTAAATCCGATTGCGCCGCTGCCGAACACCTGGAGCACTTGCTCATCGTCGTGATGCGCTGTTAGGATGATAACAGCCGGGGCGTTGTGCAAGTCACGCTTGAGGTGGCGCATGGCCAAGATGCCGTTCTGACCGGGCAAGTTAATATCCATCAGCATAATGTCGGGCTGCAGTTGTTTTGCCATGATCACGGCAGTAATTCCATCGTCGCACGTGCCAACGATTTCAATATCTTCGTGTCCTTGCAATGCATTACACAAACCATCCCTGAAGAGGGGGTGGTCCTCAACGATCATTACACGTATGCGCTGGGCAGCTCCTGTCATGACTGATGGCCGTGTTTGAGTGGTTAGCAATTGTACTCCTTAGTATAGCATGCTTTTATGGCGCATCATATAACGAACACTTAAGCAAGAGTGTCTAAAATCAAACATAGGTGACCCCAGTGTAAGCCTCTGGCTGCACCCCGTGAGCACAGTGATACGCGGCCATGCAATTACGCCCACCCCTGAGCCACCGGTGGGAATAGTGAGAGTAGTGGATGTAATGCGCTTCTAAAAAAGCCTTATTCTCTCATTTTTCCTCATGAAGTACTCCCGTCAGGAGGAGACTTTTGCCCCCTTCTCCAACGGGAGCAGTGGGTGGGGGAGGAGGCCTCAACACCGTCATTCACCGCTCCCCCATCGGCTTCAGCCCCTGACCCTTCACAGGGAGTTTGGTATACTTTTGCGTGATAAATCTGTGGAGTGGCAGAAGCTTTGGAACTGATTGAGTGGCAGGGTCTGCGGTACTACAAGACTTGCCTTGAAGTAAAGCACGGCATTTTTACGCGGGCTGGCGGCGTCAGCCCTGCGCCGTTTGAAGGGCTAAACGTTGGCGGAACAGTGGGGGACAGCGTTGAAAATGTGCGGGCCAATCATGCGTTGATGTATGAAGCGCTGCAAGCGCCCGCGCAGGCCGCCGTGACGACGTGGCAGGTGCACGGCGTAGATGTGGTAGCGGCGCATGCTCCGCTGAGGTATCGCAAGTGGCAAGCGCGCGCCGATGCTATCATCACCGACCGGCCTGATTTGCCGCTGGTGATGCGCTTTGCGGACTGCACGCCGCTGCTCTACCATGATCCGATTCACCATGCGATCGGGTTGGCGCATGCTGGGTGGCGTGGAACGGTGGGCGGGATTGCGAGTGTCGTTGTCCACGTGATGCGCGCTTGCTATGGATCGCGCCCGGAGGACTTACAAGTGGTGATTGGCCCTAGCATTTCTCAGCAGCATTTTCAAGTGGGGGAAGAGGTAGTGGCTGCGGTGGATCAGCGTTTTGGCAAAGATGCGGGGTTGGTGCGTCGTGATCCAATTGATGGGTCGGCCTACGTTGACCTGTGGCAGGCGAACAAGCTGGAACTGGAATCGGCTGGCGTGCGCAGCATCTACGTGATGGGCTTGTGTACCTATGCGCAATCTGACGTGTTCTTCAGCCATCGTGCGCACCGTGGCCGCACAGGGCGTTTTGGGGTGGTGATGTACCTATGAGCGTGATCCAGTCACAGGTGGCCGAAGTCAAAGCGCGTGTTGACGCAGCATGCCAGCGAGCAGGCCGCTCGTGCGACGAGGTGACGATCATTGCCATCAGCAAGACGAAGCCCCCAGAGGCTGTTGCTGAGGCAGCTGCGGCAGGCCTGTGCCATTTTGGGGAAAACCGCGTAGAGGAAGCCACCGTCAAGATACCGCTGGTGAGCGAGATCGTCACGGAGCCGCTGACGTGGCATATGGTCGGGCATCTCCAGAGCCGTAAAGCGCGCAGTGCGAACATTTTTAGCTGTGTTCACAGCGTAGACAGCGTCAAGCTGGCGTCGAAGCTCGACGAAATGTGTCGAAAAAATCAGCAGCAGCTCGGCATTTTTTTAGAAATTAACATTTCTGGTGAAGAATCAAAGCAGGGTATGTTCGCGGTTGGGTGGCGCGATGTGCCAGCGGTGCGAGAGCAGCTCTGGCAAAACTGCGCAGCGATTGCCCAGTTTGAGTGTTTAAATGTGCAAGGGCTGATGACGATGGCCCCATTTTACGCTGATCCTGAACAGACGCGCCCAGTGTTCAGAGGTCTGGCAGAACTGCGCGATGCGCTGCGGTCAGATCTCCACCTTGCGCTGCCATCCCTGAGCATGGGGATGACAAACGATTATGAAGTAGCCATCGAAGAGGGCGCAACGCACGTCCGCATCGGGCGAGCGATCTTCGGTGAACGGTAAGCTGTTTGTGAGGAGGTTGCCATGTTAGGTATGTTGTTGCTGCTGCTAATTCAAGGGTACATTTTGATTCTGTTCGCCCGCAGCATTCTGTCGTTTTTCCCAAATGTAAACAGGCGGCAGCCGATTGTGAAGTTGATCCACGACGTGACAGAGCCGGTCTTGAGGCCGATCAGGGAGCGTGTCGGGGTGCAGAACGGCATCGACTTCAGCCCAATCATCGTGTTCATCGGGCTGTACGTGCTGATGATGATCGTGCAGCGTGTGTTCTAAGCAGTTTGTGTTGTACCTGCTGACCCAAAGTGAGAGGAAAAAAACACCCCCACAAAACGTTATTGTGGGTTAGAATATAGGTACACGTAGGCAAAGAGCCGACTTTACAGACAAGCAAGGACGTTGCTATGATGGAACACAGCTTTACCAACCCTAAGGGTGGGTCAGCCATCGGTGTAAGGGTGATTTCACGCTGCGCCACACGTGAGATCGTAGGTAAAAACCGTGACGGTAGTATCGAAGTGAGGCTCACTGCAACGTCAGCCGGATCGCAGGATGCCAACGACGAGTTGATTCAGTTCCTCGCAGAGAAGCTAGGTGTTGACGCCGCCAAGCTGGAGGTAGTTGTTGGGTTTGAAGAGCGCGAGAAGATCCTTAGCATCGAAGGTATGACTGCACAGCGAGTGGATGAACTGCTCTTCCCAGCGTGAGGCTAGTGCCGGTTGTGAATCTCCTGAAGCAGCGCTTGTGGTGGGGCGTTCTGCTGCTGACGACGCTGACTGCATGTGCGCCAGCCTTGCCAGAGCCTGTGCCCACAGTGACTTTGATCCCGCCCACAGAGACTCCAACCGCGACCCAGCCGCTGCCAACGCCTACGCGATCTGACTTGCTCAACCCATCGGACCTGGTGCAGCGGGCAACTGTTGTTGTAGCCGAGGCGCTCCTGCCCTCGGCAAGTGTTCCATCTGATGACATCGAAGCCCTCAAGGCGCTTCTAGCTCAAGCTCTTGAGCTAGATGCCAGCTCAGTACGTTGGGTCAACGCCGAGGTGGCCCGTTGGCCTTTTGTCTCAACGCGCTGCCACAGGCCTGTCGCAAGTGGACGTGTGGACGGTGTGCGCGTCTTTTTTATCGTGGGCACGACGGTCTACGAATTTCAAAAGCAGGGGGATGCCCCATACCGCTTCTGTCGTGAGACCAGTGAGGCGCGTAATGAGCTTTTGCTGGCGGTGGACCCAGTCGCTGCGGAACTAGTTCGGCTGGCACAGCAGCGTGTTGCCACTCAACTTGACTTGCCAGTGCGGCGGGTGGCATGGATAACCGTGGCGGCTTACCGCTGGTGGGATACAAGCCTCGGCTGTCCGCTGGCTGGTCAGGTGTACGCCACCGCGGATGTGCCCGGGTATCGCATTGTGCTTCAAGCTGGTGACGCGCGCTATGCGTTCCACACCGACGCAGAGCGTTTGTTCCCGTGTCCTGAGGGGGCAGAAGTGCTGACGCCGCCAGCCCTGCCTATCCCCGACGCGCCAACAACGCCGACCTCCTAGCACCGCCCCGCACGCTAGATCGGCAGTGGCAGCCGCACGTTCCAGCCCTGTGCCAGTTCGCATAGGCTGCGGTAGGCGTAGTCGCGGATGGCCGGCTGCGGGTCGAAGAGCGCTTTGTAGAGCGCGTTGTTCGCCCACAAGAACCCTTGTTGACCTGCAAGGATGACGAAGAACACGCTGATTTGTGGGTCTTTGCGCTGCTGCATAGACGCCAAGACGAGTGGCTGTGTTTCGTGTGTGTTAGGGATGATGTGGTTAGCGATGGCACGATGCGCCCACGCTTGAATCCACTCAATCTCAGGGACGATGGGATAGTTGCGGATGCCCAGCGCCCCCACTTCATAACGATCTGCATACACCTGATGTACCGCGAGGCGCACATACTCTTCCTTGTCGTCGAGGAACACCTGATTGAGGGCGATGAGCGCCCAATCTGTGCCGATGCGCCCCAGCCCCCAGACGACTGCACGGCGCACATAATCATCTTTGGAGCGGATGGCGTCGTAGAGCACCGGATAGCCGACGTCAGGCAGCGCCGCCAAGCTCTCGGCGGCGGCGCGCTTCACGTCCGAGCTGTAATGCTGGTTGAGGATGGCGATAAGCATGTTCGCGGCGGCTTCTGTGCGCATTGCGCCCAACGCCAGCGTGGCGGCAATCTGTGTTTCAAGTTCTTCGTTGTTGTTCTTAATGATCTCAGCGAGTGGCTTGATGGCCTCAACATCCTTCAACGCGCCGAGCGCTAACGCGGCCACTTGGCGACAGTCGGGGTTAGGGTTGCTCAACATGCGCCGAAATACGAGGTTGACCGTCGGATCACCGCTCATCAGCAGCGCTGCAGCGATGATCTGGCGAGCGTACAGGTACTGTTGAGGCTGCATGAGCCAGTGCGCCAGCAGCCGCAGGTAGGGCACGCGCCAATCTGATTGACCAGCGAACAACAGCCACTGTGCTGGACGCAGCAAATGACGTAGGTCAATCCATGTATCAGATTCGATAGCGACGGCCACCAGCTTCTCAGCGTCAAGGTAACCAGTCAGATAGCAGATCACCAAGTCCCAATCGGGGTCATTCAAATGGGCTAGAGCTTGTTCGAGTGTGAGAGATGAAGCGGCAAGGGCGGCCATGATGGCAGGCTGGGCGAAGCGAAAGCTGCCGCTGCGGCCTCTGGTGAGGATGTCGGCTTTGGCTAGTTCGATCAGCTTGCTGCGCTGCTGGCTGATCGCTTGAATGCGCAGTTGGTTTTGTTTTTTTGTGTCAGGGGTTTCAGCGTCATTAGCAGCCGTCGAATTGGTCGAGTCGACGAGATATTCAGGGCGAATGCTGCCGTAGCGAAGCTGTATGCTGGCTAGCTCTTTCAAGTAGGACACATCGTTGATGTTGAGGGACTGCGTCAAATACGCCATGATGCGCTCGCCCGGTGTGGCGGCGGTGGGGTGCAGCAGCGATAACACAACTTCCCGTGGGATGAGGAGCCGTGCTTGTTTCAGCCAGCGCGCTTGAGTATCCGCGACAGGCAAGGCGATTCGCCCGGCTTTAGCGTTCACTTTTTGGTAAAATTGTTCACAATCAGCCTCGCTCCACGGGCGAAGGTGGATGGTGTGAAAACCGATGCTTTGCAGTTCAAAGATGCCAGATGCGCCAGTCGTCAGCACCACGCGGTTCGCGCCGTATTGGCTGAGGAACGCTTTCAACCACGCCAATTTGTCCGCACGTGCTGCCTGCGGCACTTCGTCCAGCCCATCGAGCAGGACCAGCGCTTTGCCTTTGCCGAGCAGGTCATAGAGAGTGGGCGGCATCATTTGAGAGGTG
>DAOUBS010000186.1:0-3143 GCA_034432435.1 Anaerolineae bacterium | reverse complement strand
TGCCGGATGAAATCCTCATCTATGACGACTGTTCAGATTTCCCCGCGACGGATTATGTGCCCGATCACCCGTTGATTCGCGTCGTGCGCGGCGCGCGCAACCACGGCGTGATCTACGCGCGCAATATGCTCATTGAAGCATCATCATGCGACTATCTGCATTTCCATGATGCCGATGACCTGTTCCTGCCAACATGGGTTGAGCGCGTCCGCGCAGCGCTGGCCTCAGCGCCCGACTTAGTCATCACGTTGGGAGATTATCGTTATGAGGATGGGACACAAGAGAGTCTGCGCCATATGCACGATCACTTCGATTTGCTGCAACAAGATTTCAAAGCCTTTTCAGTGCTGGTGAACCTCAACACGATCTGTCTCACATTTCGGCGTGAGCTTGCGCAGCGCATCGGTGGGGTCAACGTCGATGGAATTGCGGGATCATGGGATTACTACTTTGGCGCAAAGTTGGCGCACGCTACACAAAGCGTTGTGTTGGTGCCAGAAAGTTTATTTGTCGTTCAAGAGCGGCGCGGCAGCCTGTCCATTGGCGAGAACCGCGATACGCGTCCACGCATCGTCTTAGGGATGGTGCAGGCGCTCAAGCTGCTTGCTCCTAAATATCCTCATCTGGCAGATGCCGTCGCCCAAAGAATTGCTGAACTATCCGGCAAGCTGTACACGATTGGCATGAAATCCGACGCGGCGGCGGGGTTTGCGGCTGCGCGCAAGCTTGGCCGCCCGACCTATGAACATCTCGGCCAGCCGTGGCGCACCATCGCCCGCACCCTCGGCCCGATGACCGCCCACCGCCTGTTCGACCTGTACGCTCACCCCTCGCTGGTGAAGCTGCGCGCAGGCCTCAAGCGCCTCGTGAAGCGTTAAAGCGGCACGCGGTCGAACTCGCGCAGGTCGTTCAGGACGTAATCAGGTCGGCTGGCTAGTAGCGCCTCGCGCGCCTCGAAGCCGGTCAACACGGCCACCGCCACCGCCCCCACCGCCCGCGCGCACATCACATCCGCCACCGTATCGCCGATCACGAACACATCCGCCGGGGCAATCGTCTGGCCGATCAGCGCCTCGGCGCGTTGGATAGCCAGCGCGGGTAGGTCGTTGCGGTTGTAGCTCTCGCTGCCGAACGCCCCGACGCGGAACAGCGATGGCTCGAAGCCGCCCGCCCGCAGCTTGACCGGAGCCGTCTCGCGCGTGTTGCCCGTCACCACGCCCACCAGCACATCCGCGCGCGCATCAAGCGCCTGCACCAGCTCCAGCGCGCCGGGCAGCGGCGTCGCCGTAAACTCAGCAGCGAGGTCGCGCATGTAGTGGGCGAAGCGCGTCTCATACTCGGCCATGCGCGCCCCGACCGCCTCGCTCGTCCAGCCCAACGGGTTCAGCAGATCGTTCAAGATTTGCCAATCGGTCTTGCCGCCGAAGGGATACGCCTGCACATTCGCCTCCGTCCCGAAGACCTCGCGCATGGCGCGGGCTTTGGCCGCCCGCCCCAACCCTTGGGACAGCAGCAGCGTGCCGTCAATGTCGAACAGGGCCAGCTTCATCGTCTAGTACGTCTCCCACACTTCTTCACCGGCGAGGATGCGACGAAGCTGCCGCGGAAAGCGCATGCGGCTGATCGGTTTGCCGATGTAAGCGTTGAAGCCCGCCGCGCGGCATTTGGGGATCTCGGTGTCGGCGTCTTGGGCGGTCACCGCGACGATGATCGCCTTCGCAAAGTCGGGGTCGCTGCGAATTTGCTTGATGATCTCGTAGCCCGTCGTGCGCGGCAGGTTGATGTCCAAAAAGAAGATGTTGGGTTTGGGGTTCATCGCGTGCGCCATGCTCAGCACCCCCTCGCCGGTGGTGTTGATGACGACGTTGATCCCTAAGTAGCGCATCATCACGCCGATGATCGCCATGCCGCCCGCGTCGTCCTCTACTACCAGCGCGTGCAGATCGTTGAACCCACTTGTGTCTACTTTCATGTCATGTCTCCAGAAATTTCTGACGAATGCTCCGCGCGCATCTGCACTGGGCGCAGCAGCGCGCGGTCGAACTCGTGCAGGCGGGTGGGCCCCAGCCGCTCCAGCTCGGCGCGCACGCGGAAGCTGTCCTCGCGCAGTTGACGCACATCCACCCCCTGACACACGTCCGGCAGACGCGTCAGCCACTGCACGCTCTTATGCAGCATCTTCAACGCGCCGCGATAGTTGCCGCGCGTGATCTGATAGTAGGCAACGCCCACTTGCAGAATCGCACGGTAGAGATCGCGGACGGGGCCGGTCTCCTCTACCCACTGCGCTTCGAATAGGTCATGCTGGCGGTAGTACTCGCCCGCGTTGAACAGCGCAACGCCCTCAGCGGCGCGGGGGGGCAGCGGCTCGGCGCATTGGCAGTCGAGCTGTTCCAGCAGCGCTAGGTCAGGCACGCGCGCCAGCGCCAACACGAGCGCCGCCGCCTCGCGCTGCCAGCGATCAGGCGGCACGACCTCATCTGCGCCGTGCAGATGAGCCATCGCCGCGTCCACCTCACCGACGAGCAGCAGCGGGATGCGACGGGTGGCGCTGTTGGTCTTGAGCGCTTGCGCGTAAGGCTGCCAAGTCGGAAACGGGTGCGCCAGCACAATCAACGCCGGCTGAAGGCGCACCGCTTGATCGATCAAGCCGCTGAGCGCAGAATGAACGTGCCATGTAACCGCTTCAAGTGGGGGGAGCGTGTCGTCGCCAATGTAGAGCAGAGGTAGAGCATTCGTCATCGCGGGTGCATCTCGGTCATTCTAATAATTAGGAGTATACCGAGTTGGAGGCAAAAAAGTGATTGTTCTGTGAGTAACCCGGAAACCCGCGACACCCGCAGGGGACTCCTTAATGCTGCTGCCTTTCGGCCCTGACATGGTTCGGAGGCTGCGCCGCACGGGTCCGGATTACACACAGAACAACCACATACAAGTCCCTATTGTAGGCGCGTCGCAGCCGTGGGTCAATAGGCGACCCGCGGGCCCAAGGGGCATGGCGTGCCTGTGCCGTTTGAAAAGAAGTTGTCAGAACTTCTTTCAATCCCCCGAAGGGGAAAAGGCTGGTTGCAACACAATGCCAGATTTATGCTGTATTTTGCGGTTATGTTTCAATCCCCCGAAGGGGAAAAGGCTGGTTGCAA
>DAOUBS010000185.1:0-5480 GCA_034432435.1 Anaerolineae bacterium | reverse complement strand
GACACTCGACCTGCCCACCGAAGCCACCGGCGCGCCGCGCCGCTTCGGCCAGCCCCATACTACCCGAACGCGCCACCAGCCCGCCAACCCGCCTCATGAAGCGCGTCCACCGCTGCCAGTGTTGGATATGCCGCTGTTCGGCCCCTGTGACATCGCCGGCAACGCCTTCGGCGGCGGGGTTGGTGCGGCGGCTGGCGTGCCCATCGGCACAGCATTTGACGTCGCCGCGGAACTAAATGATTTTTTTGCCGGCATGGCAGGCGCTGGGCTGCGTCCTACCGCCAGAGACGTCGGCGCAGTCGTCAGAAATTCTGCTGAGACCAGCCTGCGCAACGGCGCAAGTGGGGCGTTTGCAGGCATTATTACAGGCATTGTCACTAATGTGATTGCCAACGAGATCAAAGATCGCATCAACAACAACCCACGACTAACAACCGAGCAGCGAGAGCAACGTGCGCGCGCGGTAGACTACGTGAATTGGACGGTCAATGTCTTGGTGGGGGCGGCGTTCGTCACGAGCGGGGCTGGGGCTGCTGCCTTGTTTGTAGTTGCTGCGGCGTCCGTCCCGGGTGGCCCATTGGATGCTGTCACCAGCGCAGTCTCTGATGCAGGCAAAGCTCTGTGTAATGCTGACCCCTACTTCACCCAGCCAGATAGCCCCACTCGCGCGCTTCGTCCGCGTGCGGGGCCGGTGGAGATCCGCTTTGTCCAACAGGGAACTTACGATCCCCCACCGCCGGGCAGCGCGCCTTCCGAGCCGCCAAACGTGCCAGAGGTCGAGTTTCGTGACAATCCGAACGCCCTCGTCAGCGGCGCGGTTCCAACGGGCGCGGTCACAATTGGCGTGTGGGAGTGGGATGCGTCGCGCCCCTTCAACGGCCAGCCCGCCCATCGCAGCAGCGGAAGCGGCGTCCATTATTTCATTGGCGCAGCCCCTTACACTCTCGCTGACGACGAGGAATTGATCCAGTACGTCTACCTCAACCCCAATAGCCCGCCGCAGCAGATCTACATTCAAATTTACACGGGCGACGGCAACGGCGAGCAGCGCGCCTACTGGGGGCAGAACCTCGCTCAGACCGGCGGCGTGGGCGGCACGGCCAGCCTCTACCCGATGGGGCCGATGCCGCCTGCTGGCCAATGGCAGCGCCTGCGCATCCCTGCCGACGCGCTGGCGCTGCGCGGTCAGCCGATCACGGGCGTGCTGTTCGGCGTGGTCGATGGCGAGGCATGGTGGGGCACAACGACCAGCGCCCCCCGCGCCACTGACACCGCGCCAGATGTGGCCCCAGTCAGCAGCGGAGCCGCGCGGTTGCCCGCGCAAGCGGGCATGCAGTTCGGCATACAAGTACACGAAGCCGGCTTGCTCAACGCACAGATCGTCAACGCAGAAGATGCAGCCCTGCGCACCCTGTGGAACGCCCCTGTTCAGCCTGGCCTGCGCGTCTTAACGTGGGACGGAACCACTGACGACGGCAGCACCAGCCCGGCTGGCGTGAAGTCGCTGGTCGTTGCGCTGGACGGCGTCGAGGTCGCTCGCGTGAGCATTGGCAGCCCTCAGCTTACCGCGCAGATCCTCTCACCCGGCCCATATGCGGTCATCCGTGGTAACACCGTCCCGATCATCGGCATCGCTGAAGGGGAAGGGTTCCAGCAGTACATCCTTGAATTTGGCGAAGGGGCCAACCCAACTGAATGGCAGCCCATCAGCAGCAGCACGACGCCCGCCGCGCTGCCGCGGGCAGCCCAGCGCGCAGGCTTTGCGAACGCCAACCTCGGCGTGTGGAACGTCGGCCTAAATGAATTCGGTTCTTACGCGAACGCTGGCCTGCATGGGCTGTACACGCTGCGCCTGCGCGTCATCGGCGCAGACGGTGACGAAGCACAGGCCGCCGTGCCAGTGGTAGTTGGGCAGCTAGCCGCGTTCGCCACAGGGAACCACATCGCCAGCCCTGACGGCGTCGTACAGCTCGACATTCCACCCGGCGCGCTCACTGAGACCTTCGTCCTGATCGGCATCTTGCCTGTTGAGCAGACGCAGCCGCCACAGGCTGATCTCGCTCTGCCGCCCGATCTGACCGCCGTCAGCGACATCTACGAAATTTTGCCGCCCGAAGATCGCTTCAGCGACACAGTGACGCTTGCGATCCAGAGCGATCAAGCGAACGCTGTATTGATGCTCGGCGACGGCACAACGGAGGGGTGGCGCGCTCTGCCGACGACGTTCGACCCAGCGCGGCAGCGCCTGAGCGCCTCTGTGTTAGACTTTGGACAGCGTGACCGCGCGCTAGTGGGGGCGTTCATCGGAGCCAACGTGCCGCTAGCCACCCCTGTTGTACCGATGTTTGTCACCGCGCCCAACCTCGCGCCGCGCGTCACAGCAGAGCCGCCAGTCGTCGCCTTCTATGATGAGTTCGCCAGCGGCAGCGCGTGGCGGCTGCTCGACCAAACCGGCACCCAAGCCGAGGTTGTCGCTGGCCCTGCCGTCGGCCTGCCGGAAGGAACCTACGCCCTGCGAGTGACCCGCGCAAATCGCACCGGCGCGCGCTACGTTCAGATCACAGACGTGCCGTTCGACGCCGCTCAGTTCCCAATCGTGGTGTTCGACTATCGCCTACAGCCAAACGACGGGTTCAACCTACTAGCGCGCGTCGGCGGCCAGTGGCTACAAGTTGACCTAAGCGGCGTGCGCGCGAGCGCGTCAAGCGTTCGCACAGCGCAAGGGATGCGCCTCGTCCAAGATGGCGCGTGGCACACTGCCCAAATCGACTTGTACCGCCTGCTGCAAGACGCCTTCCCCACTTTGAGCGATTTCACCATCAATCAGCTTGCGTTCGGCCAGTTCGAGCAGGTCGCCTATGACCAAGTGTTGGCGGTGGATCGAGGCGCTGTTGGTCAATCCTACGAGATTGCGCGGGTGGCCGTACTGCGGCCCGTCAACCAAGCCAGCCTCAGGCTACAAACCCGCGACGGATCAAACGCGCTGACCGTCAACGGGCAAGCCAGCCCCGATGTAACGCTGCCCAACGAGGACGGCCTCTACTGGCTGGAGGCCACCAGCGCTGGGCAACCTGCCAGCGCCTTCTACCCCGTCCTCGTCGACCGCACGCCGCCCCAGTTCCTCAACCCGTCCCCAGCAGAAGGCGGCGTCGGATCGCCTTTCTCGATCAACGCCGCCGTGGTTGAATTGGCTGGCCTTGACCTAGCGCAAGCCCGCGCCAGCGTCAACGGCGTAGACTACGCCCTGCCCCCCAGCGCGTTCATCGTCGAGCCATCTAAGTTGACGCTGCTGACCAGCCAGCTTGCCCCCAGCCCGGCCCTGCCCCACCAGTCCGAGGTTGTGGTCACGCTCACAGGGGTCAGCGACTACGCAGGCAATCAACAAGCCGGGCCGTTCGCGTGGCGCTTCACGGTGAACACGCCGCCCGTGCAGCGCGACGACCTGCGCCAAGTGAGCAGCGGCGGGGCCAGCACCCCGGCGCTCAGCCCACGCGGAGAGTTCATCGCCTACGTCGCCGACCGCGGGGGCCAGCCTGCGCTGCTCATCGCGCGCACAGACGCACCCCAAACAGCGCTGACCACGCTGCCCAACAGCCGCAGCGCTGCGTGGTCGTCCAGCGGGGATCGCATCGCCTTCGTACATCAGACGATGCGCGGCGACGCGCTGCAAATCGCCGGCTTCAACCCCGACGGAACCCTGAGCAACGAAACGACCATCCTAAGCGCCGGATTCGTCGAGTCCCCGTCTTGGTCGCCTGATGGGGATGATCTGGCCGTTGTGGTCGATGGCAACGTGGCGCGTGTTAGCACGCGCACCCGCGCCGTCGAGCCGCTCACCAACAACCCAGAGCGGCCATACCGCGCGGTCGCATGGAGCCGCGACGGCAGCACGCTGGCGCTAGCGTTCGACCTGTACGAGCGCCGCCTTGAGCTGCTGCGCCTATCCGATGGCGGCATCACCCCGCTCACCGAAGGGCTGGACGCGCGTCAACCCGCGTGGCTAAACAACAGCATCGTGTTGTTCAGTGCGCCGCGTGAAGGCAGGCGCGGCACACAAATCTGGCAGATCGACGTCAACAATCGAACGGCCACGCCCTTCAACCTCGACGCGCCGCCGGGCGCAGAAGACGATCAAGCCGTTGTCTCGGCAGATGGGGGCACGCTGGCGTTCGTCTCGACGCGCGGCGGCCAGCGCGACGTGTGGGTACAACGCGCGCTGCAAATTGCTGATCTACGCATCACACCGGCTGAGGCCGCCCCAGGCGATTCGATTGAGATCGTCTACACCCTGCCAGCAGACGCCATCGTCAGCGTGGCCGCCGCCCAAGATCGCAGCATCACCATCGTCAGCGATCAAGGTCAACTGCGCGGTCCACAGCGCATTACGTGGAACACAGCCAACCTCACAGCAGGCATCTACCCGATCCGCGTCGTGGCGCAGGTCGGTGAGCTTGTGATCGAACAAGCGGGGCAACTGCGCCTCATTGCACCGACTGCCACAGTCACCACCACGCCCACCACACCACCAACCGAGGCCACACAAACACCGCTCCCTGTGGCGCAGATCGGCAGATTAGAGGTCAACGCCTACCGCGACGACTCATCAGGGCTGCGCGCGGAAAACCTGACCGTGGACGTGTTCGCCGCTGGCACAGACACCCTCATCGAGCGCAGTGAGCGCGGCAACCCTGTCCTGTTGCGTTTGGAGACAGGCCGCTATGACGTACGACTGGCCTACCAAAACGCCGCCGGTGAGACCGTCGTCCACACGTTCCGCGCGGTCGAGGTGATCCCCGATGAGCAGGTCAGCGTGTCGCATCCGGCGGCGACAGGTGAACTGCGCGTCGATGTGCTGTCAGGCGCGGATGTGACGGCTTTCAGAGACGCGCATATGATCGTCTACCGCGCTGGCGACCGTGAGACCCCTGTAGGCGATGTGCGCTTCTCAACGTCGCTGCGCCTCAACTTGCAAGAAGGGATTTACGACGTCGAAGTGCGGATGGAGACATCGCTTGAAGGCGCGCTGACGCACACCTTCACCAACGTCACGATCGAGGCAGGGCGCACGACTCGCCTTCAGCACGTCTTCCCATCTGGCCGCGTCCGCGTCACCGCTAACGCGGGTGACGACCAGACCGTCTTCCGCGACCCCACCTTGCGCGTCTTCCCCGTCGGCGATCGCTCCGCCCCGCTCGTCACTGTTCAGTATTTCAACCCCGCCGTCGTCGTCCTGCCCGCTGGGCGCTATGACTTCGTCCTGCTCAACGCAACGTCGCTCGACCAGCCCAATGAACACGTCTTCGAAAACGTCGAGGTGTTCGCCGGCCAGACGCTCGACCTGAGCCACACCTTCCCATCTGGCCGCGTCCGCGTCACCGCTAACGCGGGTGACGACCAGACCGCCTTCCGCGACCCCACCTTGCGCGTCTTCCCCGTCGGCGATCGCTCCACCCCGCTCGTCACTGTTCAGTATTCCAACC
>DAOUBS010000184.1:0-27648 GCA_034432435.1 Anaerolineae bacterium | reverse complement strand
CGGGTAGACTGCCCAGAAGAACTCACCTTGCAGCGGGGCAACATAGTTAGGATGGCCGAGTATGCCTGAACCAGTGAAGGACAACCCGGGGATAATTCGACTCTCGTAGCCTTCAACGGGGACGCTCAGATCGGGCAGATAGCTCACGAGCAGACGATAGCGGACTGCGCTTGCTGCGGGTGACCATGAGAAGGTGGGCCGTGTGTTCTGGCTCACCACTGGCGCAGCAGCCGGAAGCCGAAGGGTGACCGCAGGCGGAGGCGTTCGGTCAATTTGAATGGTTTGGGGCTTGCTCCACGGGCTACTGCCCGCCGCGTTGAGCGCTTTCACGCGCCAGTAGTAACGCCCATCAGGGATAGAATTAGGCGCGATTATGTTCAGGTCGAGCGCGGTGTCAGGCTGCATCGGCATCGGCTCAACCTCGGAGATGGTTTGAAAGGCGGGGTGGCTCGATAGTTCAAATAGGTATGACGCTGCGCTGCTGCCGGTGGGCATTGTCCAGTTGAAGATGACATTGCCAACCCACAACGGCATCTCGACGTTGCCACCGATCAACGTGCCGTTGGGTGGGTAGGTCAGGATGGGGGCTGGCGGCGCAGAGGCGGACAAGGGCTGCGCGGCACTGCTGACAATGGGGGGCAAGATGGTTGGGGTTTCGACTGGGTAAATGGCAGTAGGGGACGGCACTGGCTCAACGGGCAGATTGGGAGAGACTGGACTACCCGCCGCGAGCTGCACGCGGCGAATGCGCAGCAGCCCGGCGTCGGCAATTAGTTTTATCGCTTCAGCTTGAGCAAGTTGCAGGTCGCACGGCTGGATGAGAGTTATGCCGCCAATTGAAGCGCTAACACTGTGCTCTGCCCACACAACGCGCAGCGTGTGCCAGCCCGTGAGCGAGAGCGTCGCTTCTTCCAGCGCACAGCCACGGATCGACAACTGTTGAGGCGTCAAGGTGGTGATTGGGTTGGTTTCATGAGTTTGGATCGAGATGCTTCCTGTCTGCAACCAGAGGTCAACCTCCACGTAGAACGGGTAGGGAAGCGCCGCAAACGACAGCGTTCCCCCGTTCAGATCCGCTTGTAAGGCGTGCCCGTTCTCGGTTTGCACCACCGTCCATAGGCCTGTGAACTGCCAATCGACGGGAATCGTGCCGTCCTCAAACGTTGTTTCAAAGCTGGTTGGCGCGATTGATGTTGGCGTGGGTGAGTTAATGGCTGTTGGCTCGGCTGATGGGGCCGGCTCTAATGGGCTGTCGGTGGGGGGGATGGTGGTATCAGTAGGTGTGAGGCTGGGCGGGGGCGTTTCTGTAGGCAGGATTTCGGCAGGAGGTGTGTCGTGGATGGCAGATGGTTCAGGGGGCGCGTCGGTTGGGTTTGGGACGTCAGGGGAGGGGGTGGGTGGCTCTGTGGCTGTCTCTAATAGAGGGACTTCTGTTGTGACCGCCGCGCCCTCGGTCGGAGTTTCTGGCGGGTGCGGCTCTTGGGCGATGACGCGGAGGATTAGCAGACAAAGAAGCGCTAAAACCAACCCTTTCATGCCGTACCCCCTGTTGCTCTGAAGGTGTGAACTTGCGCATTAGACGAGCGCTGAAAAGCTGTCTAGGCGCTGAACTGCGCTCAATGTGCCTCATAATTTAACACCGTCGAGCAATTTCTGCAACAACAGTTCACGCCAGAAACCCAGCCCCCACGACAGATGGATGGTCAAGAACACAACAGGCAGCAGCAGCAGCAGATCCCACCCATGCTGGCTGGCCTGACGCACAGAAAAGGCCAAGTTAACGACAAGGTATGCCGCGATGACCGCGAGATACAAGACAGCCAGCACAGGGATGAACAGGCTGACGATTGGCCCCAGAATTAACCCTGCGACGAACAGCGGTGCGACGATCTGACGCGGGCGCAGCGAGCGCGGATGCAAGCGCAAGGTCTTCACCTTGGAGCGCCCATAGCGGTAGTACTGCTTCCACAAGTCGGGCAGCGTCTGCCGACCGTAGTAAAGCGATTGAAGCGTGGGCGAAAAGTAGATGCGACCGCCAGCTTGCCGAATGCGCACGTTGAGTTCGTAATCTTCGTTGGCGCGCATGGGTTTGTAGCCGCCCAATGCGGTGATTACCTCGCGCGGCCACGCGCCCATGTAGACAGTGTCCGTGTACTGTGCGCGACTGCTGATGTGAAAGGCGCTGGGCACGGCAAACGGGCTGCGGCCGGCGGCAGCAATCGCGCGCCCCATGCGCGTTTTGCCTACCGGGTTCATCGGCCCGCCGACGTTGGCTGCGCCCGTCTCTTGCAGCAGGCGCACACACTCTCGAACGTAGTTCGGGGCGATGATCGTGTGTCCATCCACGCGGATGAGGTACTCGCCCTGTGCTTGCTCAATGAGGCGGTTTAGCCCGCTCGCTTGGATGATGTCTGGGTTGTCGATCACGCGGACGCGGCCTGCTGTGTCGATGCGCTGGATGATCTGTACCGTGTTGTCGTTACTGCGCCCATCTGCGATGAGGATTTCCATCCGATCAGATGGGTAATCCTGCGCGAAGATGGCCCCCAAGCTGCGCTCAATGAAGGCTGCTTCGTTGCGCACAGGCATCATGACGGTGACAAATGGCAGTGTCATACAGACTCTCCACATACTATTGAGAGTTGTGTTGATCGCGCGCCCAACTGAGGCTATTTTAGCCGCCACGGAAGGCCTGCGACCAGCAAGTATACCTCATCGGCGTGTGTGGCAAGCTGCTGATTCGCGCTGCCGAGCGCATCGCGGTAGAGGCGACCGAGCCGATAAGGCGGGACGATCCCCATGCCCACCTCGTTGCTGATGAGCAGCCATGTCGCTTGTGATTGAGAGGCAGCCCTCAGCAGAGCATCGACCTCGCTCATCACAGCGGCGTTGGCCTCTGCTTGGGTGCAGTCTTCAGGAAGCGTTAGCAGCACGTTCGACGCCAGCAGCGTGATGCAGTCCACGATGACAACATCATAGTGCAACGGAGCGGGCAGCACTGACATATGCAAGGGCTGCTCAAGCGTGTCCCAGTGGGGCGGGCGCTCGGCGCGGTGTTGGGCGATGCGCTCTTGCATCTCATCGTCGAAAGCCTGCGCAGTGGCGATAAACAACACGCGCCCACCGCGCGCTTTCGCCCACTGTTCAGCCGTGCGGCTCTTGCCGCTGCGCGCGCCACCCAGCAGCAGAATTATGCGGCCAGCCACACAGCACCCAGCAAGAACAAGACTTCCGTCAGCTCACAAGTTGTGCCGTAGACATCGCCAGTAAGACCGCCGCCTAGCCGCTGCGCCGCCCAGCCACCGAACATGAGCGCAAACAACGGCACTCCGACCATCAACAGCGAGTGACACTGCGTTGCGTCGGCTGTGACAGCGATCACCCCCAGCGCGAACAAGCTCGCGTGGACGAGCTGCCAGCGCGTTAAGCCTTGCCGAAAATACGCGCCCAGCCCTTGACCGCCGACATAGGGGAAGGCTACTGCTGCCACCACCATCGCCCAACGCCCCGCAAGGGGCGCAAGCAGCAGCATAATCGGTGCTGTTTGTGGGATCAAATAAAACTTAGCCATCAAGAGCAGCACTAACCCCACCACCGCCCACGTGCCGGTGCGTGGGTCTTTCATGATCTCGCGGCGGCGCTCGGGTGTTGTGGTGGCTAGCAGCCCATCACAGGCATCAGCGAACCCGTCGAGGTGCAGCCCACCTGTCAAGATGACCCACGCAGCTAAGACGAGAAGTGGCGCAAGCGCCGGCGGCACAAGGGTTTGAATGCTTATCAGCACTGTGCCGACCAGCAGGCCGACGAGTGGGAACCAACCAAAAGAACGACCGGCCGCAGCATGCTTGCGACTGGTCGTGGGCAGCACGGTTAAGAATGAAAGAGCGGCCAGTAAGTCACGCATGGTCAGGGGCGCTAACGCTGCGGCTTGGGGGCTACTCCTCGCCGAGGTAGGCCTTGCGCACGCTGTCGTTGTTGGCGAGGTTCTGGGCGCTGTCGCTGAGGGTGATCTCGCCGGTTTGCAGCACGTACCCGCGACTGGCTACTTCCAACGCCATCAGAGCGTTCTGCTCTACGAGCAAGATCGTTGTCCCCTGCTTGTTCAGTTGGAGGATGATGTCGAAGATCACCTCCACCAGCACAGGAGCCAGCCCCATGCTCGGCTCATCCAGCAGCAAGATGTCCGGATCAACCATCAGCGCGCGGCCAATGGCCAGCATCTGCTGCTCACCGCCAGAGAGCGTGCCGCCTTTCTGGAAGATGCGCTCTTTCATCCGTGGGAACAGCTCAAAGACGCGCTGCTTGCGCTTCTCGATTTCTTTCGATTCTTTGACGTTCCACGCGCCCATGTCGAGGTTTTCCATCACGGTGAGCTGTGGGAAGATGCGCCGTCCTTCAGGCACATGGCTCATGCCCATCGCTTGGATTTCGTGGCTTTTCATGCCGGTGATGTCTTTGCCTTTGAAGGTCACCTTGCCCGTGCGTGGGCGCACCACCCCGCTGATCGTGCGCAGGGTGGTGCTTTTGCCCGCGCCGTTCGTGCCGATGAGCGTCACGATTTCACCTTGGCGCACGTCCAGCGAGATCCCCTTCAGGGCGTGAATGTGGCCGTAATAGGTGTTGATGTTTTCGATCTTGAGAACGATCTCCCCTTGTGGAGCGCTCATGCTCTCTCTCCGATTGTGGATGCCCGCCGACCTAGATACGCCTCGATCACGCGCGGGTTGCTGCGCACGTCATCGGGTGTTCCTTCGGCGATCTTTTGACCATAGTCTAGCACAGCGATGTGCTCGCTGATGCCCATCACCACGCGCATATCGTGCTCGATCAACACGATGGTGATGCCCAACTCGTCGCGCACGCGGCGGAACAAGTGCATCGCAGCGGCGCTTTCTTGTGGGTTCATGCCTGCCGTCGGTTCATCGAGCAGGATCAACTGTGGCTCTGAGACGAGCGCACGCGCGATCTCGATGCGACGCTGGTCACCGTAGGGCAGGTTGCGGCTGACTTCGTTGGCTTTGTCTGCGATCCCCACAAACTTGAGCATCTCCATCGATTTTTTCAACACGTGCTGCTCTTGAGCGCGCATGCTCGGCGTGCGCAGCAGCGTTTCAACGATCGACAGGCGCAAGCGCGAGTGCATGCCCACCATGACATTTTCGACGACGGTCATGCTGGGGAACAAGCGGATATTCTGAAAGGTGCGGCTGATCCCAGCTTTGTGGACTTGGTCAGGCCGTAAGCCAATTAGAGATTTGCCCGCGAAGGTGATGCTGCCGCTGTCGGGCTTGTAGATGCCTGTCAGTAAGTTGAACAAAGTGGTTTTGCCCGCGCCGTTCGGGCCGATGATGGCGCTGATGCTCCCCGTCTCGACGCTGGTAGTGACGTCACGCACCGCGGCAATCCCACCGAACGATTTAACGAGACCTTTGACTTCAAGCAGTGCAGTCATGAGTCAAGCTCCTTTAGGTGGCCGCCGCGTTTTGTTCGCGGGATTCTTGTATTTCCATGCGGCGACGCTGTGCGGGCAGCAAGCCCTCCGGGCGGAAGATCATCATCAGCACCAGAATGAGACCGAAAATGAGCGGCTTGAAGCGTGTCGGCTCGAGCTCTGCGCTCAGGTTGGCCATGTTAAAGCCGAGAATTTCTGTGCCGGTGTTGCGCATCTGGTTGATTTGTAGGCCGATGTTCGTCAAGATGTGCAGCTCGACCAGCTTGACGATGATTGCGCCCACAACGACCCCTTTCACGCCGCCCATCCCGCCGAGGATGACCATTGCGAGGATGCTGATCGAGGCCAGCAGCAAGAAGCTGTTCGGGTCGATGAAGGACTGCTTACCACTGAACAGCACGCCCACCGCGCCGCCGAAAGCCGCGCCCAACGCGAAGGCGCGCAGTTTCATCCCCAGCAGCGGCACGCCCATCGCTTCCGCTGCAATCTCATCCTCGCGAATAGCCGTCCACGCGCGCCCGATCATCGAATCTTCCAGCGTACGGCTGATATAGACGAAGAGCATCAGCAGCTCAATCGACTTGAGATAAACCATCAAGTTGTTTGAAACAACGTCAATACGATCTACTCTGAGTGATCGCACGTTGACGTCGAGGAAGGCAACCGTGTTGGCGGCAGTGGGGGTAAGCCATTGAGACGGCACAGGGGCGATGTTGTTCAAGCCCAGCGCGCCGTTCGTCCAGTTTACTGGACGGTCAAGGCTGCGCGCCACCACGCGTATGATCTCACCGAAGCCCAACGTCACGATGGCAAGGTAGTCCCCCCGCAGGCGAAGCACCGGCACACCCAGCACAATTGCCGCCAAGCCAGCGACACCTGCCCCCAAGATCATCACAGGTATGATTTCGTTCGAGGTGAGAATTAGGCCATTTTGGCGGAATACCGTGTTGGCAGTGGACGTCAACATCCCCCAAAGATAGGCCCCAACCGCGAAGAACGCTGCGTAGCCGAGGTTGAGCAGCCCCGCATAGCCCACGACCATGTTGAGGCCAAGCGCGAGGCTGGCAAAAATGCAGATCTGGATGACCACTTCCAGATACTCAGGGAAGTAGATGCCGATGATCGGCATAATCACCAGCAGCGCAACGCCAATCAGGATGCCGCGGTACAAGGCTTTAATTGGCAAGGACAAGAAGATCACTGGAGTGATCACAAATGCTGAGAAGGTGACCATGCTGACGAGGTTGAATAAGGGATCGGCACGTGGCACGACGAACAGCGACAATGTCACCAGTACGCCGTAGATGATTGCCATGATCGTTAAAACCACTGGCGATGTCAGCGGCTCGTACCAGGGTCGAGGGGAGGTCTGTGCGATAGTCGTCATAGTCAATTACACTTTCTCGTCGACTTTTTCGCCCAAGATGCCGGAGGGGCGGAACAAGAGCATCAAAATCAGCACAAGGAACACAAATACATCCGTCCAACGGAAGCCGAGGCCAATGCTGTCGTAGAAGAACAGGAATCCGTTCAAGTACGATTCAATGAGGCCAATGGTCAAGCCGCCGAGCAGTGCCCCGGTCAGGTTGCCAATGCCACCCAGCACTGCAGCGATGAAGGCCTTCAAGCCAGGGGTTACACCCATGTAGGCGTTGACCGAGCCGGTGTTCAAACCGAACAGTGCCCCAGCCGCGCCGCCTAAAGCACCACCGATGAAGAACGTCAGCGCGATGAGCTGGTTGACGTTGACACCCAGCAGTCCGGACATGGTCTGATCTTGTGACACCGCGCGGATGGCGCGACCCCACTTTGTGCCGTTCACGAAATAATTGAGCGCGACCAGCATGATAATTGCAGCAACGATGATTAACACAAACGTTGGCCGCACCGACACTGGGTTCTCGCCGATGGTAAAACGAATGGGTGTGGTGTAAACTGCGATGTTCTTAGTCGGGTAGACCAAGTCGAACTGGGCGCGGGTGATCTGCATGGTCGCGCGCACCACGTCCTGCAGGATGAACGAGAGGCCAATGGCCGTAATCAGCGGGACGAGGCGCGGCGCACGGCGCAGAGGGCGATAAGCCACCCGTTCGACAATGACTGCCAGCGTGCCGCTGATCAACATGGCGGTGAGAACCATGAAGGTGACCATCAGCGCAGGGTTCATGTCTGCGAGGATGCCCGCTTCGTTTAAGCGCATCGTCATCTCGTAGCCGACGATCCCGCCGACCATGAAGATTTCAGCATGGGCAAAATTGATAAATTTAAGAACGCCGTACACCATTGTGTAGCCCAATGCGACCATCGCGTACAGGAAGCCGATGCTCACGCCGTTGATGATCCAACTGGCAAGCTGGCGGCTGATGGCATCTGGGACGAACACGCGGGAATTGGGTGGGGGCAGGATATAGGCGATCAAGTACACCGCAATCGTCAAAACGACGGTGGCCCCTAAGATAAACAGCAAAATTTGCCCAAGCGGGAACAAGATAAATCGGTAAAACCATGACTGGCGAAACTGCATCAGCGCAGAGATCTTGACTGGCTGTGGCTCGGTAATCACGCCCGGTGCGTTCATGTGTGGCTCCACTTGTTCAGAAAAAACTGGCGGATGGGCAAGCCCGATCCGCCAGCGGTGGCTCTGGTGTAGTTATTCAGTGGGTGGCAACAGCACAGCGTCAATCACGTGAATCACGCCGTTGGAGGCCTCAATGTCAGCCGTGACGACGTTCGCGCCGTTGACCGTCACACCCGACTCGCTGACGACGATGTCCAGCTCTGGCCCAAGCAGGGTCGGAACCATCATCGTGCTGAGGTCGCTGGAGAAGACTGAGCCTTCCACGACGTGGTACAGCAGGACGTTGGTCAACAGCTCGGTGTCGGCCAGCAGGGCGGAGGCGTCACCACCGAGGGCTTCAATCGCGGCCAAGAAAGCCTCATCGGTGGGGGCGAATACGGTGATGTTGCTGTCGGGGTTAGCCAGCGCTTCCAAAATGGCTGGGTCGGCCGCTGAGACAACCGTCAGCAGCAGGGTGAACTCGGGCTCGTCACCCGAAGCAAGGTCAGAGACGATGCTGGCGATGGTGCCGGGCTCTTCTTCCACTGAGGTCAGCGGCGAGGGCAGTTCGACGATGCCGATGACTTCCTTCGTCTCATCGTAGGTGGCGGGGTCACCGCTGCGGACTTCCAACACGTAGTAGGTGGCGAAGGTGCGGTCACCGTTGGCGTCGAAGCTGATCGGGCCGGTGAGGCCTTCATATTCGACTTCACGCACAGCAGCAGCGACAGCAGCGCGGGTGGGCATCATGCCGCCAGCGTCCTTGATCGCCTGCTCGATGGCCAGCAGCAGAACAGCCGTTGCATCGTAGGCTTCGGTGGCATAGGTGATCGGCGGGCCGCCGAAGGCTTCGGTGTAATCCGCGATGAACTGAGCGGCGTTCGGGAAGAGGCTGGCCGGGCCGGCGGTCGAGGTCAGCAGCGTGCCGATGCCGGCTTCACCCGCGAGGGCGGCGAATTCGGTGCTGTCGGAGCCGTCACCGCTGAGGTAGATGCCGTCGAAACCAGCTGCGCGCGCCTGATTGATGAACACGCCCGTTTGGTTGAAAATGCCGCCGAAGAAAATCGCGTCGGGGTTGAGCGCGAGGATCGGGGTGATGATGCTGTCGAAGTTGGCGGTTTCAGCCGTGCCTTGACGGCCCAACACCTCGATGCCAAGCTCAACCGCTTTTTGCTCGAAGAAGTCTGCCAGACCGACGCCGTAGGCCGTCGTGTCGTCGAGGATGAACACGCTGGTTACGCCGCGCTCGAAGGCGAACTGCGCTGCCGTCGGGCCTTGGAAGTCGTCACGACCGCAGATACGGTTGACGTTGGGCAGGCCGCGATCGGTCACAACCGGGTTCGTGTTGGAGGGCGAGATCATCACCAAGTCGGCTGTAGCATACACTTCGCTAGAGGGAATGGCGACGCCGCTGTTGAGGTGTCCGATCACGCCGAGGATGGCCGCGTCTGCGATGATCTGTTGAGCGTTGGCCACGCCGATGTCAGGCAGCGCCTGATCGTCGAACGGAACGTACTGGATGGTGAAGCCGAGTTCCTCGATGGGGCCGCTGAGCTGGCGGATTGCAAGCTCCGTGCCGTTGCGGATGCCGATGCCGAGCGCCGACTGCGGGCCAGACAACGGGCTTTGCGATGCAATCTTGATAACATTGTCTTGAGCACTCGCAGCCGAGAACCCAAGCGCGCCCATAGCAAGCGCAGCAAACAACAAACCTATTTTTCTCATTTTTTTCATCTCCTAACTAAACTGTGACATGAGTGAGCATACCCAAGCCGTGCTATGATTGAACAGCTAGCACTTCTTGAGTGTCACTGTTGTTCGTGAGTATATCGTGTCGTTAAATGTTCGCAAGCATTACAAGATGAAAAGTTGCCTATAAAATTCGGGAGTTTTGCACAAAAATGATACTTCGCGGAGCGATTTATGGCATCACAGCTAGCGCCATCTGGGGTGGGATGTACGTCGTGTCAGATGTGGTGTTGGCGACGATCCCCCCTTTCACGCTGCTTACCATTCGCTTGATCTTAGGTAGTTTGGCGCTGCTACCGTTTGTTGTGCTCTCTCAGAAAATGCCACGCCTCACACCGCGCGACTGGCTGCGCTTGATGGGCGTGGGGGTGATCGGCTTCGGTGTGAGCCTCGGCGCGCAGTTTGTTGGCACGGATATTTCCACTGCAATGAATGGAACTCTCATCACCACTGCATCCCCTGCTTTTATCGTGTTGTTCGGCGTGGCGCTGCTGCGGGAGACGCTGACTGCTGTGCGTTTTGCAGCGGTCAGCTTGGCCACAGTGGGCGTGATCGTCATCGTGAACCCGGCGTCGATCTCATTAGGCGTAGACACGGCGCTGGGTGATTTGGCGTTGGCGCTGGCTGCGCTCACATGGGGGTTGTACAGCGTCTTAGTGCGCATGGTGAGCCGACAAGTGGACACGTTGTTCGTCACATTCGTGGCGTTTGTCGGTGGGGTGTGTTTCACTATGCCTGCAAGTTGGCTGGAGCTTCAAACGCGCTCAATCGGGGAGGTGACGCTGGTCACGGTCTTGGGGGTGCTGTATCTAGGGTTGGTGTCCACAGCGGCGGCCATGTGGCTTTGGAATCGGTCGTTTGCGCTCGTCCCAGCGGCTACGGCGTCCCTGTTTTTCTTCGCACAGCCCTTAGTTGGCGCGCTGCTGAGCGTGATCCTGTTGGGGCAAGCCATGACCCCTGCGTTGTGGTTGGGGGCGTTGTTGATCGTGCTAGGGGTGCTGCTAGCGATCGTCGGCATTCCTAATGGAGCATCACGTAGGTTTATGAATGTTTTGCGTTACAATGCGCACAAATATGCGCACAAATAGTTGTTACTAAACGTATACGCGCAGTCATATTCTTGGAAGGAAACCAACGGTGGGTATTCAAAACATTCAAATCGCGCCGTCGCTGTTGGCAGCGGACTTTGCGCGCTTGCAGGAGGAAATTCAGGCAGTGGAAATGGGTGGCGCGAGCTTACTTCATCTTGATGTCATGGATGGCCGCTTCGTGCCCAACATTTCGATGGGAGTTGTCGTTGTAGAGGCGGTGCGCCGTGTGACCAAGCTGCCGCTGGATGTACACCTCATGATCGTTGAGCCAGAGCGGTACGTGCCGGCGTTCGCAGCAGCTGGCGCGAACATGATCAGCGTGCATTATGAGGCCAGCCCCAACCTGCATCGCACGCTTCAGATGATCGGTGATGCTGGGGCACGGGTGGGCTTGGCGTTGAACCCCCACACTTCCGCCGAAATGGCGCGT
This sequence comes from Anaerolineae bacterium, assembly GCA_034432435.1. Classification (GTDB taxonomy): domain Bacteria; phylum Chloroflexota; class Anaerolineae; order Aggregatilineales; family Phototrophicaceae; genus JANWYT01. The sequence continues at coordinate 16,369 of DAOUBS010000184.1, read as the reverse complement.
GAGGTGATTGATTTGGTGGATTACGTCAACGTAATGACTGTTAACCCTGGGTTTGGCGGGCAGCAGTTCCTGCCGACAATGCTGCCAAAGATCGCTCGCCTGCTGGCGATGGCCAACGAACAGGGGCGGCAGATCGACATTGAGGTAGATGGCGGCATTACTGAGGAGACGGTTGTCGCTACAGTGGAGGCAGGCGCGAATATCGTTGTGGCGGGAACGGTGATCTTCCAACACCCGCAGGGGGCAGCCGCTGGCGTTGCGGCGCTGCGCAGCCGCTTGCAATTTGAGATGGAATAACTTGGCGAAAGAGATTGAGACCTTATGATCGCCTCTAGCGCGCGGGTATGTGATGGACTCTTGTTCACGATTTGCATTCGTGCAGCGCTCATGTGGTTGGAACAGCACCGCGACGCGGTCAACGCTATGAACGTGTTCCCCGTCCCAGATGGCGACACAGGCACGAACATGTGGCATACGTTACAGAGCGCTGCCGCTGCCATCCAGCCGTTAGACACTCGTCACATCGGGCAAGTGAGCGATGCGCTGGCGCGCGGGGCGCTGCGCGGGGCGCGCGGCAACAGCGGCACGATCTTGTCAATGCTGCTGCGCGGGTTTGCCAACGGCCTCAGCGGCGTTGAGGTCATGGATGCGGAAGCGTTCCTGCGCGCGTGTCAGGCGGCTGTGGACTACGCTTACGAGACAGTGCGCGCCGTGATGCCGCCAGTCGAGGGAACGATCCTCACAGTGGCGTATGCAGCAGCAGAGGCGATCGCTCGACACACTGACCTTGAATTGTATGACTTGTATGCTTCGTTCGTGCGCGCGGCGCGCCAAGCCTTGATGTCAACTCCTGACCTGCTGCCGGTGCTGCGCCAAGCCGGCGTCGTTGACTCTGGAGGGTATGGATTGGTGCTCATCTTGGAGGGGGTGCTGCGATTTTTGGACGGCGAACCGTTGGGGCAGGCTGACCCTGCGGGGCTGCCCACCCTGATGAACCTTTTTGCCTCTGAACAATCTCCCGAGCAATCAGAAGAGTACGGCTATGACGTGCAGTTCTTGATGATTGGGAACAATCTGCCACTAGAGCAAATCAGGCGCGACATCAGCGCGATGGGGTGGTCACCGTTGGTGGATGGGGATGGGTCGCTGGTCAAGGTGCACGTGCACGTGGAGAATCCGGCTGTGCCGTTGGACTATGCGGTGCGTTTGGGCGCGCAGCTAGATGATGTCGTGGTTGAAAACATGCAGCGCCAAGCGCTAGCTTATCAGAATCGCCCGCGCCCGCAAGACCCCGCAGTTGTTGAAGGCGTTGGCGTGGTGGCGGTTGCGGCAGGTGATGGCCTGCGACAGATCATGTTGGAATACGGCGCGGATGAGGTCATCTCAGGTGGGCAGACGATGAACCCACCTGTTGCTGACTTCGTGGCGGCGGCGCAGCGCACCCGGTATCGCAGCGTGATCTTTTTGCCCAACAACCGCAACCTGATTTTGACCGCGGAGCAAGCTGCCGCGCTGCTGCCCGATCAGCAGGTTCACGTCGTGCAAACCAAGTCCATCCCGCAGGGGATGGCGGCGCTGTTGGCTTATCTGGACACGCGCGAGCAGCCTGTGGCTGTGCTGTTAGAGCGGATGACTGGCGCTGCCCGCGCGGTGATCACGCTGGAGGTTACCACCGCATCGCGCGATGTGGCGCAGAGCGGCATCTACAAAGGCGAGTGGCTGGGCTTGAAGAACGGCACGCCAGTCGCTCATGGCACGGATCTTGCGTCGGTGACGTTGGCGCTGCTGGCCGATGCAGAAGCCGACCAGCATGAGCTGCTCACAGTGTTCGTTGGCAGCGAGCTGGCCGATGAACAGGCGGACGCCCTGCGCGCACAGATGGCACAGCGGTATCGTCACCTCACGATTGAATGGCTGAACGGTGGCCAGCCGCTTTATCCACTGCTGATGAGTCTAGAGTAGCCTATGTCGATTGCGATTGTCACCGACAGCAGCGCCCGGTTTGCCCGGCATAACACAGCGCAGCAGTACAATGTGCATGTGGTGCCCAACACGATAGAGATTGGCCACCATCGGTTTCAAGAAGGGGCCGACTTCATGCTGGATGACCTGGTGCGGCTGATGGCTGAACCACGCCTATGGCCGCGCGTCGTGCCGCCATCGGTGGAGGTGTACGCTGGGCTGTATCGTCAACTGGTGCACTCACACAAGGCAATTGTGTCGATTCATCCCTCACGGGAACTCAGCAAGAGCTTTGACCATGCGCGCGCTGCGGCGGTACAGGTGCAAGCCAGCGCCTGCCCGATCGTCGTGCTGGACTCGCGGACGATCTGCGCGGCACAGGGGATTGTCGTGCAGCTTGCGGCGCAGCTAGCACAACAGGGAGCCCCTCTTGCTGAGTTACTAGACACCGTTCGCTCAGCGTTAGAACGAGTGTATAGTATGTACTATGTCGAAACGCTTGAATATTTGCGCCGTAACGAGATAATGGCAGACTCGCGCGCTGTGCTAGGCAGCCTATTAGGGATCAAGCCGCTGCTGACCATTGAGGACGGGCGGTTCAAAGTCACTGAAAAAGTGCGCACACGTAGTCAAGCGATCGACCAACTGGTAGAGTTCTTGACCGAATTTGACGACATCGAAGAAACTGTGATCCTGCAAGCGCGAACGGGCATGACGGAACAAATGCGCGTGATCCAAGAGCGCCTGAACGTAGAGTGGGGTGGTCATCCTGTAAGCTTCACCACCTATTGTGCTGCTGTGGCTGCGCTGCTGGGGGCGGAGGCGGCCGGGGTTGTCATTCTTGAAAGTGAGTACGAGTACGACGATGACTTTTCAGAAGATTAGGATTGTTACAGACAGCGTGTGCGACATCAGCCCAGATCTGCTGGCGCAGTGGCATATTGTGGTCATCCCTTGTTACGTGAACTATCACAATCAAAGTTTTGCTGACGACGGGGTGCAGCTCGATCGGCAGGCGTTTTACCGTGCCCTGCCGACGATCAACTCCTACCCGACGACTGCCGCCCCTTCGCCGGATTTTGCCGCGGACTTCTTGCGCCAAGCACTAGAGGGCTATGACCACGTGATCGGCGTTCACGTGCCGGCGGCGCTCAGCAGCACGTTTGCCAACATTCGCGCGGCGGCGGCTCAGATCGACGCGAGCCGCTTCACCTTGATCGATAGCCAGACGCTGACGATGGGGTTGGGGATGCAGGTGTTGATCGCAGCGGAGGTAGCCGCGGCAACGGGCAGCGTGCAGGCGGTCGTCGAGACGTTGGAGAAAGTGCGCAAGCACCAGAAGCTGTACGCGGCGCTCTACTCGCTGGAGGCGCTGCGCCGCAGTGGTCGGGTGAATAGCTTCATCAGCAGCGTCGGCGCGCTGCTTCAAATCAAGCCGATCATCGAAGTGCGCGACAGCCAAGTGCATCCCATCAAACGCATTCGCACCTTCAGCAAGGCGATTGATCATCTGTATGAGCTGGTGGCGGCGCAAGCCCCGCTTGATCGCTTGGTGGTGTTGCACATCCAGAATCTGGACGGGGCGCGCGCCTTCCTTGACCGTCTAGGAAACATTGCGCCCCCAGACACGCCGATTGTGGAGGTCGGGCCAACGCTCGGCACGCACATCGGGATCGGGTCACTCGGGGCCACGACCTTATCGCGCAATTGGAAAGTGTAGAGGACTATGCCGTCAGCGCTAGAAACACTCGTCAAAGTCTTGAAGCAAGAGCGTGAAAACGGATGCAACAATCAAACGATCATCGGCGGCCTCGGAGCTTATTCAGAGCAGTGGTCGGCGGACGTGCGCAACGAGGCGCGTCGCGCTGAGCACCTCATCTTGGCCGAGGAGCTGCCCGCCATCATGCGGGCGTATGACAGCACCGACGACAAACGCGAGCGCGTCAAACGCATCAACTACATGTTGGATCGCATCACGGGGCGCGCCCCTGTGCCACCGCAGTTTCGGCAGCAGCTAGAGGCGCTGAAGGCGCAGTTCAGCGCACAGAACGCCACCTCCGCGAAAGAGTCTCGTGAGACGCGTGAATCGCGCGAAGAGCGCCCACCGCGCGAGGAGCAGCGGCATGAGCGCCCTCAACGCGGTGAGGCGCGTCCGCAGCGGGGCGAACGCCCTGCCGCAGAGCAGCCGCGCACGCCAACCCCTGATCAAGCTCCCCGTTCGAAGCGCCCCGCACGGGGTGAGAAATCGCGCCCAGAGCGCGGCACGAAATCCGCGCGTGAGGGCGACCGCCGCGCCGCGTCAAATCGCCCTGAGCCGCAGCAGCCCCGCATGACGGACAGTCCGCGCGAGGTGTTTGAATTCGAATACAAGTTCATCAACCCGCAAGGCTCTGATCTCAGGCCCATGCCGCGTATGGAGCGCCCACCGCGTCAACCACGCCCCGACTTGAGCCTTGAGGAGGCCATGCAGCGGCTTCAGCAGCTTCGCAAACCCGTCACAGAGATCAAAGGCGTGGGGCAGAAGATCGCTGACATGCTGGCCCCGCTTGGCATTCGGACGGTTGAAGACCTGATTTACTATCTGCCGCGGCGCTACGATGACTACACGCGGCTCAACACGATCAATCACCTAGAACTTAACCTCGTGAATACAGTTGTTGGGAAGGTGACGAAACCATACCTGCGCGTGAGCAGCAGCGGTCGGCGGGATTTTGCGCTGACGCTCGAAGATGGCACAGGCCGCATGGATATCACCTTCTTCGGCGGCCACTACCTGCGCAACGTGTTGCGAGAGGGGATGCAGATTGTCGTCAGCGGCAAGGTGACGCTCTTCGGCAATCGCTTTCAGATGACGAACCCAGAATGGGAGCCGCTGGAAAAAGAGAACCTGCACACAGTGGGCATCGTGCCGGTCTACCGTCTCAAGGAGGGGATCAAGCCGCGCAGCTTCCGCCGAATGATGAAGCAAGTCGTTGACACGTGGTCAACGTTTGTGCCAGATTACGTGCCAGTTGGAACGTTGGAACGGGCTGATCTGGCCGATCTAGGCTGGACGATTCGCAATCTGCACTTTCCTGAGGGGTGGGATCACCTCGAACATGCGCGGCGGCGGCGCGTCTTCGACGAGCTGCTGCTGCTGCAATTGGCCATCCTCGGCAATCGGCGCGACTGGCAGGCCGTGCCGGGCATCCCGCTGAAAGTGGAGGCAGGCTTCCTCGATACCTTCTTGGCGGCTGCCTTCCCCTATGAGATGACCAGCGCTCAGATGCGCGCTATTCACGACATCCTCGACGATGTGCAGCGCCCAGTGCCGATGAACCGCTTGGTGCAAGGTGACGTGGGCGCGGGCAAAACCGCGGTAGCGATCACCGCGATGGCGCTGGCCGTCCACAATGGGATGCAGGCTGCGTTGATGGCCCCGACGAGTATCCTTGCTGAGCAGCACTATCGCGGGGTGAGCAGTGTCTTTGCTAACTTCCCCGGTGAGCGCACCCCCACCGTGCGGCTGCTGACGGGCGCGCTGAGCGCTAGCGAACGCGAAGCGGTCTACCGTGGGCTAGCTGATGGACAGATTGATGTGGTGGTGGGCACGCACGCGCTGATTCAAGAGGGCGTTGAGTTCAAGCAGTTGGCCGTTGCGGTGGTCGATGAGCAGCACCGCTTTGGCGTGGAGCAGCGGGCGCGGCTGCGCGGCAAAGGCACCCACCCGCATTTGCTCGTGATGACAGCTACGCCGATCCCACGCACGCTGGCGCTCACGATGTACGCTGACCTCGATTTGAGCGTGATTGACGAGAAGCCCAAAGGTCGCCGCCCGATCAAGACTCAGATCAACTTGCCATCAGAGCGCGAGCGCGTCTACGACTTCATCGAGTCGCAGCTTAATCAGGGACGGCAGGCGTTCATCATTCACCCGTTGGTCGAGGCTAGTGAGGACGAAACATCTGAGGCGCGCAGCGCAGTTGAAGCGTATGAAGAGCTGAAGCGTGTGTTCTTTCATCATCGCGTCTGTTTGCTCCACGGGCGCATGTCCCCGCGCGAAAAAGATGAGATCATGGCGGCGTTCAGCCGGCATGAGTACGACGTCATGGTGACGACGAGCGTCGCTGAGGTGGGGGTGGACATCCCGAACGCAAGCGTCATCATGATCGAGAGCGCGAATCGCTTCGGGCTGGCGCAGCTTCATCAGTTCCGTGGGCGCGTGGGGCGTGGGCAGCACGAATCGTTCTGCATCTTGATGGTGGAGTCGGGCATTTTTGAGCCTTATGATTTGGCAGACAACGATCGAGGCGCTGAACGCGAGTGGACGCCTGCTCAGCAGCGCTTGCTCAAGATGCGCGAAACGGATGATGGCTTTGCGCTGGCCGAGTTGGATTGGCGGCTGCGCGGGGCGGGTGATCTGTTGGGGGCGCGGCAGAGTGGCGTGTCATCCTTGCAATTGACCGAGCTGATGATGCCCGATCTGGTGGCGCTGGCGCAGCAAGAAGCCCGCACCATCTACGAGAAAGACCCAAGCCTACAACTGCCGGAGCATCAACTGCTGCGCCAACTAGTGCTCATGCAAACGCAGGACGTAGGCGATGTATCGTAACGGCCTTGTGCAATCAAACGCGCTGTTGGGGATATTTGGTTGGCGTGTTTGTGATATTCACTATATAGTTATTGATAGCTTGGGGGATCTCATGGGGCGTATTGCGGTGTATCCAGCGTCGCTGGATCCGATTCACTTTGGGCATATCGACATCGCGCTGCGAGCATCCAAGATCTTCGATCAAGTGATTGTTGCGATCTACGCGAACCCTAAGAAGAACGTGCTGTTCCCACTGGAACAGCGAGTCGCGTTGGCGCAGCAGTGTTTCACCGAGGAAAAGCGGATCAGCGTTGTCTCGTACAGTGGGCTGACGGTCAACTTTGCTCGGGAGGTGGGGGCGCTGGCGCTGATTCGTGGCCTGCGCGTCTTTGGCGATTTTGAGTTTGAGTTCCGCATGGGGATGGCGAACAAGAAACTTGCGCCGGACGTAGAGACGGTGGCGATCTTGGCGGATGAGAAGTATATGTACATCAGCAGCAGCACTGTTCGTGAAGTGGGCGAGCTTGGCGGGGACGTCTCTAAGATGGTTCCGCCGCATGTGGCGCAAGCGATCGTCGAGCGCTATCAGTTCTTAAGACAATCTTCTTAGCGGATGTGCGGGAGGGATAAAACGTGGATATTCAACATCTGGTTGACCGGCTTGAAAATCTGATCGACGATGGTCGTCACATTTTCGGCACGAAATATACGCTGATCGACGAGGAGCGCGCGCTGGAAATTATCGACCAGATACGCATCTCAATCCCTGATGAGATCGAGAAGGCGTCACGGATCATCGCGCAGCGTGACCGCGTGTTGGCAGAAGCCCACGAGGAAGCTGCGCGCATCGTGCAGCAGCACCGTGACCGCGCCGAGCAGCGCATTAACGAGGATGAGATTGTCAAAGCTGCACAGGAACGCGCAAAGGCCATCCGCGAGACGGCGCTGCAAGAGGCCAACCGCATCACCGCCGAGGCCGACCAATACGCGCTGCAAGTGCTTACACGGTTGGAGCAGCTGCTGGTGAGCAACATTACGCAAGTGCGCAACGGCATCAGCGTTCTCAACGAGCAGCAGGGCGCCACGGCAGTGCGCGCTGAGCCGTATCAACCAGTGCACATTCCACGCCCCGTTGACTCGCATGAGCAGCTCGTCGATGCCGACATGGGCGATAACAAGCGGTACTCTTCGTAGTCATCCCCCACAGGCCTGATGCGGCTGGGTATCATCGCACTGACGTGGCTGAGCGGCATAGTCGCTGCGGCGCAGTGGCCAGCCCTGACGGCGCGCTTTTGGGTTGGCATGGCGGTAGCCTCAGCTGTCACTGCGTGGCTGCTGCGGCAGCATGTGGCGAGACGGGCTGTCGCTTTGTTGGTGACAGTCGGCTGCTTGGGCGGGCTGCGGCTCACACTTTCAATCACTACTTCTTCTCTCGCTGAGTTTCACGGTCGTTCTGTCGGGCTGACGGGCGTCGTCAGCGCGCCCCCGGACTTGCGTGACGATCGCGCGCTGCTGCGCGTTCAAGCCTCGTATATCTTTGACGGGACGCTGACCTACCCAGTGAGCGGCGCGGCGCTTGTCACCGTGCCGCGAGAGGACGCCGCCAGCTATGGGGATGAGGTGTCGGTGGCTGGGGTGCTGCTGCCGCCAGGCGAGTTTGACAGCTTTTCCTACACAGATTATCTGGCGCGGCAAGGCGTTCACAGCGTCATACGTCAAGGGACGCTCACGTTGTTGCAGGCGCGGGCGTACGACGACGTCACGTCTGCGTTAATCGCGCTGCGCGAGGCGGCGCGCGTTGTCATTCTGTCGGCGCTGCCACAGCCACAGAGCGGCCTGCTCGTCGGGATTTTGCTCGGCAGTGAGCGCGACATCAGCGCCCCCGTGGATGACGCGTTCCGCCGCACAGGGCTTTCGCACATCGTCGCCATCAGCGGCTTCAACATGGCCGTGTTGAGCGGGGCGGTGCTGGCGCTGCTGCGCCCGCTCAACGAGCGTCGCCCGCTGCTGGCAGTGTTGATAACGGTCGGCGTGCTTGGGGTGTACACGGTGTTCGTAGGAGCGGGGGCATCGGTCTTGCGGGCGGCGGTCATGTGCACCTTGCTGCTGGGCGCGCCGCTTGTGCGGCGCAAAGTCTATCTGCCGGCATCTTTAGCGGCGGCGGCGATCTTCCTAACCCTGCTAAACCCCTTCGCGCTGTGGGATGTGGGCTTTCAACTGAGCTTCGCCGCGGTGTTAGGCTTAGCGCTGTGGCTGCCGCCCCTCCAGCGCTGGAGCGAACGCTGGGCAAGCGAGCGCCTGCATTGGCCACCTGCCCAGCAGCTCGCCCGTCTGTTGAGCGATCTGTTGCTGGTGACGCTCGTCGCACAGGTAGCGACGCTGCCGCTGCTCATGCTGCACTTTCAACAGGTATCCGTGGTGTCGCTGGTAGTCAACCTGCTGGTGCTGCCTGTGCAGGCGGCTGTGTTGATCGCGGGGCTGCCGGCGGTGCTGGTGAGCGCTCTGCTGCCTGCGGCGGGGGAGGTGCAGTTCGCGTTGGTGTATGTGCTGCTGACGTGGACGACGGGGATCGTGCGCGCGTTTGCGGCGTTGCCTGTGGCTACTCAGACGGTTTACCTCAGCCCAGTATGGGTGGCGCTCTTCTACAGTGGCATGATAGGAGGCCATATGCTCAGTCATTTTGATCCGTCATGGTGGGCACGCTTGCGTCGGATGCCTCTATCACGGGTGGCTGTTGCGTTGGCGGTGTGCTTGCTAGGGTTAGTGGGGGTGGTGCTGGCGCAGCGGCCGGATGGTCGGCTGCACGTGTACTGGCTGGACGCTGGCCGCAGCAGCGCGGTGCTGATTCAAACGCCGCAGGGCGCGCAGATTTTGATCGACGGTGGACGCTTCCCCACGCGTTTGATGACTGCGCTCGGCGAGGTAATGCCGTACAATGATCGTCAGATCGACATGCTCATCTTGACGCAGCCCGACGATGCAGACAATGCCGCGCTGCTGGAGGCGCTGCGCTTCTATAATGTCGGCGTTGTCGTCAGCACGGGCCAACCCAGCGCGAGCGACACCCAAGCCGCCCTATGGGAGCGGCTGCGCGATGTGCCGCAGGCGGTCGTCTCGCGCGGGTCGCAGATCAGGTTGAGCGATGGGCTGTATTTTGAGGTGCTGCATCCGCCTGAGCGGCCCAACTTGGCAACGCCGCTGACAGAGAGCGCGCTCGTGCTACGCTTGACCTACGGCGAGCGCAGCGTGCTGTTTGCTGGGAACACACACTACCCACTGCCTGCTCAACGTTTGCACAGTGACGTCCTGCACTTGGCCGCGCCGCGGCGCGCGCACCAGTCTGAGCTGTGGTATGTCGAGGCTGTGCAGCCTAGCGCGATTGTTGTACAACTTGACCGCGGCGGCAGCAGTCGCTACCTGCTAGATGAGCTGGCGCTGCAATTCCCGCTGCCGCCCGTGCTGCGCACAGATCGAGATGGGACGATCCACCTTTTCAGCGATGGCCTGCGCTGGTGGATGCAGCCGCGCTAGAAAATCTTGGCGTAGACCGCGTTCGGCAGGAAGAACGCCCCGATGACGTACATGCCGGCCACGATCCCTGCGGAAAGCCCTAACGGCAGCGCGAGGCCGCCCTTGCGACCGTGTTTGCGCGTCATCGCGCCGGCGATCATCGGGAACAGACACATGATAATGTGCATCATGAACGTGAGGAAACCGCGGTTACTCAGCAGGTTCTCGCCGCCGATTTCGAAACGGTTCAAGAACGGGACGGTGTTCCCACCGGCCCCACGCACAAGGTCGAGGACGCAGCAGAACATCGCCACGTAAATCAGATAAGGCGGCACGACGTTCTTTTCAGGAATGGCTGCCAGCGTCAGGATACACAAAATGAACACGGTGTAGACCATCAGATCCGACAGCGAGTCGGGTCGCAGAATAGTCACTAAGTCTTGTCCAAGTTTTGCTAAATCCATGAGGTTTTCCTCCGACGATGAGTACAATCTATGTGTTTGATTATAGCGCGAATTCCTCTCACGTGTTTCTTGTTTACAATCATAACAATCCGCTTTGAGGCAGTGCAGACTTGAACTGAGTGATTGAGGAGCAAGCTATGTTAAAGCAGATCGTACAGCGGTGGCAGTCTTGGCGCGGCCAGATCGAAAGCTGGTGGCTCACGATGCCACACGCGACTCAGACGCTGCCCGTCTATCTGCTGCGCGCGGTGCGCAACTTCATCGCCGTGGGGTCGCTCCATGCCACGTCACTGGCCTATTTCGCGGTGTTCAGCATCTTCCCGCTGGTGCTGCTGCTGGCGATTGCCATCGGGGCAGTGGTCGGCCCAGCGGTTGCGCAGGAGCAGATCATCAACGGTTTGGCGCTCTTCCTGCCCGCTGAGACCGCGCATACCCTTCAAGAGACGGTGTTCACGGTGGTCGATCAAGGGACGCAGTTCGGCGTGGTGGCGCTGGTGGGGCTGCTGTGGTCGGCGACGGGTTTATTTTCAGGGGTGACGCGCTTTCTAGACGAGATCTTCGTCGTGCCCGCGCTGCGCAGCATGTGGCGGATGCGGCTGCTGGCGTTGGTGATGGGCATGATTTTGGTGGGGCTGGTGCTCGCATCCTTTTTGACATCGGGCATTTTGCGGCTGTTCAGCGCGCTGTCGCTAGAGCTGAACATCTGGTTTACGATCGGGACGCTGTTCTTGCCGCTGGGGCTGAACCTTGTGATCTTCGCGTTGTTGTTCCGCTTCGTCCCAACGCGCTACGTGCATTGGGATGCCATCTGGCCAGCGGCCATGTTCGGCGCGGTGGGGTGGGAACTGGCGAAGTCAGCCTTCCAGTGGTATCTGGCGAACTTGGCCAATTACAGCATCATCTACGGGAGCATCGCCACGGGCATTGTGCTGTTGTTTTGGGCGTATTTGCTCGCGTCGATCTTCTTGCTGAGCGCGGAGATTTGCGCGCGGTTGAACGAGTGGCTAATTGCAGAGGACGAATGGAACCGCAGCCAGCCGCCCGCGCGAGTCGAGATGTACTACCCCGAGTTGAGCGCGCTGCGCGGCCTGCCGCCCGATTTGCGCCCGGACGTGAGACAAGAGACGCGGCGCGAGCCAACTCGATGAGAGAGCAATCTGACAACGCTTAAAGCACGGCTCAGGTTCGCAATAGCGCGGTCGTGCGCTCTTAGGTAAACTAGCGGCCTGTTAACATCATCCCACTGCAAAGACCGTGCCTATGTACGATTTTCCCTTTCAAGATGTGGACTTTGAGCCGGAGGACATCGAGTCGGTTGAAGTTTTGCCGCATGAACGCCCGATGACTGGACGCAGCCTCGCACGCCGCCTTGCGCTGCAAGCCCTCTACGAGGTGGACACCACAGGCCACCCGGTAGAGGCGGTGATCGCCCACTTCTTGGCACGGGGCAGCGACACGCTCAACATCGACGTTGTCGTCGCCTCGACAGAGGGTGAACAGCCCACTAACCTCATCCAGTTGATTCAAGAGACGCGCACGCTGGAAGACGAAGAGACGCGCATCCTGCAATACTTTCAGCGCTTGGTGTTTGGCATCGTGCAGGTGCGAACGGTGTTGGATGAGCTGTTAGGCGCGTATGCCCCGGATTTCCCGATCGATCAGGTGGCTGTGGTTGATCGCAATATTTTGCGGATTGCCTTGTGGGAGATCGGGGTGGATCGACGTGTGCCGATTGGAGTGGCTATCGATGAGGCGATTGAGCTGGCGAAGCTGTTCGGTAGCGAGGCAACCCCGCGCTTTGTGAACGGCGTGCTGGGCACGATTGCGCAGAACATCAAACAAGTGCGCGAGCGGCTGCGGACGAGCATCGAAGAGCTTTTAGCGACGCAGGGGCGCACACTCAACAGCTTGCTGGCGGATTCTGAGCCGTCTGAATAAGCTGATGATCAAGTGGAGACACCGCTCACGCCCGCGCGTGCTGGTGATCGGGCTGGATTGTGCCAGCCCCGAACTTGTGTTTAACGCCTTTCAAGCGGATTTGCCGTATCTGCGCCAACTCATGGCGGCGGGGCGCTGGGGTGTGCTGCGCTCATCTGTGCCCTGCATCACTGTGCCTGCGTGGTCGAGCATGTTCGCCAGCCGTGATCCGGGTGTGTTGGGTGTTTATGGCTTTCGCAATCGTGCCAGTTACAGTTATGCTCAGCTTGCTAGCACCGACAGCCGCGCGGTGCGGCATCCGCGCGTGTGGGAGCAGGTGTGCGCGGCAGGGCAGAACGTCATCATCGCCAACGTGCCGCAGACCTACCCCGTGCCCCCCGTTCAAGGGGCGCTCATCAGCGATTTCACCACCCCCAGCCCAGACCATCAATTCACCTATCCGCCGACGCTACGGGCCGAAGTGCTGCGCCAGCAGCCGACCTATCGCTTTGACGTCAGTGACTTTCGCACCGACGACAAAGCCGCCCTTGAGATGCGCCTTTACGACGTCATGGAGGCGCAGTATCAGGTGTTTGATCACCTGCTGACGAGCGTCGACTGGCGCCTGGCAATCCACGTCAACATCGGCTTAGATCGCGCACAGCATGGGTTCTGGCGCTTTTACGATCCTCAGCATCGACGCCATGAGCAAAACCGCTTCAGCACCGTCATCCGTGACCACTATCGTTGGGTGGATGACTGGATCGGGCGGCTGATGCGGCATGTGGACGAGCAAACCAGCGTCTTGGTGGTGAGTGACCACGGCGTGAAGCGGATGGATGGGGCAGTTGCGCTTAACGAGTGGTTGCGCTTAAATGGCTGGCTGTGCGTGAAAGAGCCGCTGCCGAGCGGCATCAGCCGGTTTGACGCAGCGTGCATCGACTGGGGCCGCACGCGCGCGTGGTCAACTGGCGGCTACTACGGACGGATTTTCCTCAACGTGCAAGGCCGTGAGCCGCAGGGCGTCGTACCGCCGGAAGCAGTTGACGACACGCTGCACGAGCTGGTGGCAGGGCTTCAAACCCTGCGTGACGATCGCGGGCAGCCGTTGGCGGTGCGCGCTATGCGCCCAGCGGACATCTATCAAGAAGTGAACGGTATCGCGCCCGATCTGATCGTCTACTTTGGCGATTTGCACTGGCGCACAGTCGGCGGGCTAGGTTACGGCCAGCCGATCACGCTCGACAACGACACCGGCCCAGACGACGCCAACCACGCGGAAGAGGGTCTGTACCTGTGGGTTCCAGCTTGGGGCACGCCGAGCGGGCAAGGCGAGCAACGCCAACTGATGGACATCGCGCCAACCGTCCTTGAGGCGCTGCGGTTACCTGCTGACCCAGCGCATCAAGGCCGCAGTTTGTTCACACTGCTGTAGCGACGCCCCTGAACATGCGAACAAAACAGGGAGCCAACCTCGGCTCCCTATTTTTTGCCCTATGCGCGTTTGTTTGTGATCTTACGCGCGCTGCTGCTTGAGAAAGTTGATCAACACAGTCTGCAAGATGCCGCCGTTGCGATAGTAGTCCACGTCAATGACCGTGTCGAGGCGGACGAGGCAAGTGAACTTCTTCTGCTGGCCATCCTTGGCGGTGGCGGTCACTTCGATTTTGGACTTGGGCTGGATGTCGTCCGTCAGCGGGATGTCGAAGGTCTCATCGCCTGTCAAGCCGAGGGTTGACCAGCCTTGACCACTCTCAAACTCTAACGGCAGCACGCCCATCATGACGAGGTTGCTGCGGTGGATGCGCTCGAAGCTTTCAGCGATGACGGCCTTGACGCCCAGCAGGAACGTCCCCTTAGCGGCCCAGTCGCGGCTGCTGCCCATGCCGTAGTCGCGTCCAGCGAGGATCACCAGCGGCTGATTATCGGCTTGGTAGCGCATCGCCGCGTCGTAGATCGTCATGACTTCGCCGGTCGGGTGATACTTGGTGACGCCGCCTTCGCTGCCGGGCACAAGCAGGTTGCGCAGGCGGATGTTGGCGAACGTGCCGCGCGTCATGACGCGGTCGTTGCCGCGCCGTGCGCCATAGCTGTTGAAGTCCTTCTTCTCCACGCCTTTGCTGAGGAGGTATTTGCCGGCCGGGCTGTCGGCGGCGATGCTGCCTGCTGGGGAGATGTGGTCCGTTGTAACGCTGTCCCCGAACAACGCCAGCGTGCGCGCGCCGATGATGGGCTGGATCTGCTTGCCTTCCAGCGAGATATCCTTGAAGAAGGGGGGCTCTTGGATGTAGGTGCTGTTCTCGTCCCAGTTGTAAACGTTACCCTCTGGGCTGGGGATTTTATTCCAGCGCTCGTTGCCGGTGTAGACGTTGGCATACTGTTGCTTGAACAAGTCAGCGCTGAGCGAGTTCTGGATCGCTTCCATGATTTCCTGCTGGCTTGGCCACAGCTCACGCAGGTAGACCGGACGATCTTGGCGGTCGTAGCCGATGGGATCGTTCACGAGGTCGATGTCTACTGTGCCAGCCAGCGCATAGGCGACGACCAGCGGCGGCGATGCCAGATAGTTGGCCTTCACTTCGGGGCTGATGCGACCGCTGAAGTTGCGATTGCCGCTCAGCACGGCGGCGGCCACGAGATCGGCTTCTTTGATGGCCGCGCTGACTTCTTCTGGCAGCGGGCCGCTGTTGCCGATGCAGGTGGTGCACCCGTAGCCCACCGTGTAGAAGCCAAGCTGCTCGAGGTAAGGGGTGAGGCCAGCTTTGTTGAGATACTCCGTCACCACCTTAGACCCGGGGGCAAGGCTGGTCTTGACGTAAGGCTTGCGCTTCAGACCGCGTTCGACGGCCTTCTTGGCGAGCAAGCCTGCCGCCAGCATGCCGCTGGGGTTGCTGGGGTGGGTGCAGCTTGTGATAGCGGCGATCACAACCGCGCCGTGGCTAATCTCGCTGACGTAGCCGTTTTGGACGCGCCCGGTGGCGCTCAAGCGTTCATCCGACAGCTCGTAGCCGCGCTCGGTAATTGGGCTTCTAAGCGATTTTTGGAAGGCCTGGCGCACTTCGCGCAGCACGACACGATCCTGTGGGCGGGCGGGGCCGGCCATGCTCGGCTCAACCGTGCTGAGGTCGAGCGAGAGGGTGTCCGTAAAGATTGGGTCGGGGGTGTCGTCGGTGCGGAAGAGGCCTTGTTCCTGCGTGTAGCGGCGCACCATCTCGATGAGCGCTTCGTCGCGCCCAGTGCGGCGCAGGTAAGAGAGCGTTTCCTCATCGACGGGGAAGAAGCCCATCGTTGCGCCGTATTCGGGGGCCATGTTGGCAATCGTCGCGCGATCTGGCAGCGACATCGAGCTGAGGCCGGTTCCGTAGAACTCAACGAACTTGTCAACGACGCCCTTCTTACGCAGCATCTGGGTGATAACTAGCACGAGGTCAGTCGCCGTTGCGCCTTCGGGCAGGCTGCCGGTCAGTTTGAAGCCGATCACCTCGGGCATGGTCATGTAGATCGGCTGGCCGAGCATAGCCGCCTCGGCTTCGATGCCACCGACGCCCCAGCCCAGCACGCCGAGGCCGTTGATCATCGTCGTGTGGCTGTCTGTGCCGACGAGCGTATCCAGCAGCGCAATCGGGCTGCCGTCTTTGTCGGCCTGCATCTGTACCACTTTGGCCAAGTACTCAAGGTTGACTTGGTGCACGATGCCCGTGGCTGGCGGGACGACCTTGAAGTTGTTGAAGGCTTTTTGCCCCCAGTGCAAGAACTCATAACGCTCACGGTTGCGCTCAAACTCAATTTCCACATTTTGGATGAGCGCCATCTCTGAGCCGAAGAAATCGACTTGTACGGAGTGGTCGATCACGAGGTCTACAGGCACAATCGGGTTGATCTTCTTGGGGTCGCCGCCCATGCGCACCATCGCACTGCGCAGTGCGGCCAGATCGACGACGCAGGG
>DAOUBS010000183.1:0-7225 GCA_034432435.1 Anaerolineae bacterium | reverse complement strand
GCGCTGATTCCACTGACAGCAATCGGCATCTCGCTGCTCGTCTTCGTCGGCGTCGCCGCCCAGCTGTCGGCACGCTTCGCCAGCGTGTTCGACTTCAGCGATGGCACAAATTTTATCCGCCTTCGCCTGTGGGAAAGCTCGCTTGAGATGATTCGAGAATACCCTATAACAGGCGTCGGGCTGGATCAATTTCTAGAGCTGTATCGCGGCACGTATGTCAAGCCCGATGCTATCTGGGACAGTCAGTTGAACCATCCGCATAACCTCTTGCTGGACGTTTGGCTGCGGCTGGGCATCGGCGGCGTGGCGTGGCTGTTGTCGATGGCGGCTACCATCATTGCGTTAAGCCGCGATCTGCTTGGCCGTCTCGCTCTGCGTATGAACGAACGCACCCTCATCGTCGGCACGCTGGGCGCTTTGGGCGCGCTTGTCGGGCATGGTTTGGTTGATAACAGCCTGTTCGTCAACGACCTTGCGCTGATCTTCTGGATGTTAGTCGCGCTCATCGCTCGAATGAGCCAAGACGCGGCTTCACATGCTGACGACTCGCCGCGGGTATGATATGCTTGTTACGTTCATCCAAGCGGGAGTGAAGTGATTGTGCGCATCGTCATCACGGGCGGGGCTGGGTTCATCGGGTCCCATCTCGCAGACCGTTTCATCGCCGAAGGGCATCACGTGGTGGCCGTCGACAACCTGCTCACGGGTTCATATACCAATATCGAGCATCTTGTGGGCAGCAAGCAGTTTGAATTCATCTACCACGACGTCAGCAACCACATCTACATCAATGGGGATGTAGACATCGTCATGCACTTTGCGTCTCCAGCCAGCCCGATTGACTATCTCAAGTTCCCAATTCAGACCCTGAAAGTCGGCGCGATGGGCACGCACAACGCTCTCGGCCTCGCGCGTGCCAAAGGCGCACGGTTCATGCTGGCGTCCACCTCAGAGGTGTACGGGGACCCGCTAGAGCACCCGCAGAAAGAAACCTACGTCGGCAACGTAGATACCATCGGCCCGCGCGGCGTCTATGATGAGGCCAAACGATATGCTGAGGCGCTCGTAATGGCGTATCATCGCCAGCACGGAATGGAGACGCGCATCGTGCGCATCTTCAACACCTATGGCCCGCGCATGCGCCTCGACGATGGGCGTGTCGTGCCCAATTTCATCGGTCAAGCTCTGCGCCGAGAGCCGCTCACCGTTTACGGGGACGGCCAGCAAACGCGATGCTTTCAATACGTTGATGACCTCATTGAGGGCATTCATCGGCTACTCTTCAGCGACTTCACAGAGCCAGTCAACATCGGCACAGAACAAGAGATGACAATACTCGAGTTTGCCGAAGCAGTGAACGAGATCGCTCGCAACCCCGCCGGCATGGTCTTCAAAGAGTCGCTGCGCATCAAAGGGGACCCCCAAACACGTCGTCCAGACATCACACGCGCCCGAACCATCCTGAACTGGGAACCGCGCGTATCACTTCAAGATGGACTCGCACGCACGCTTGATTACTTCAGAACTCGGGTCTAACGTCTCGAACACTTCAACAGTGCGCTGGACGCTGTGGGCCGTGTTAGCAGCGCTGGCCGGCGCTGCCATCGCATTTGTTCCGTCCACCGCGTCTGCGCTGGCATTGGGAGCGCTGGTACTGCTAGCGCTGAGCGCTTACAGCCCGTTTGCGCTGTTCGCTGCCTTGCTCGTCCTCTCGCCCCTGCGCACGTTGATTCAGACCGAAGCCCCGTTCAGCTTCCCGTTGGACATCGGGCAGGTGCTGCTGCTGCTGTTCGCTGGCATATGGAGCGTTCATCGGCTGCTCCATCATCGGCGCGTGCTGACTTTTCGGATCACTGCGATGGCACTGCCGCTCGGCCTGTTTGTCTTGTGGGGGCTGGCATCGTGGTTGTGGGCGTTGTCGCTGACAGCTGCCATCACCGAGGGGATCAAATGGGTGACTATCCTGCTGGTAGCCGTCTTTGTTCATTACCACGCAGAGGGCGGACACTGGCGGCTGTTCATGGCGGCGCTGGTGATCGCTGCTGCTGCTAACGCTGTCATAGGGATTTACATTTTCTTCGGCGGCAGTGGCGCAGATCATCTGCTGATTGGTGAGCGCTTCTTCCGCGCCTTTGGAACGTTCGGACAGCCCAACCCATTCGGTGGCTTCATGGGCATCATCTTTCCTCTCAGCCTTGCGATGGCCGTTGATTATGGTCACTTGTGGTACAAACATCGGCAGGTGCAGCAGGCAACCGCGTGTGCAGCGGCTCTAGCCTGTGCCGGCCTCATCACCGCAGCGTTGATCATGTCGTGGAGTCGTGGCGCATGGCTGAGCGTGATCGGCGCAGTATTCGTCATGGGGATGTTACTGCCGCGTCGCCTTATTCACAGCATCTTCTTGTTCGTGGCGCTCTCTGCGTTTGGGTTGATTATCTGGACATCAGGCGTGCTTCCAGCCTCGATCGCGCAGCGCATCAGCAGCTCTACTGAGGATTTCTTCGCGTTTGAAGACATGCGCGGGGTTGACATCACAACTGAGAATTATGCAGTAGTCGAGCGGTTGGCACATTGGCAGGCCGCACTCAACATGGCACAAGCGCACCCCCTCGGCGTTGGCATCGGCAACTTCAACGCTGCCTATGCGCCATATCGCCTGCTGAACTGGCCTCGGCCGCTCGGCCACGCTCACAACTATTACTTGAATGTTCTGGCAGAAACTGGGATCATAGGACTCGCTGCGTACCTTGTGTTTCAAGGGTCTGCGCTGTTATTTGCAGCGCAAGGGCGCACGCACCCGTCCGCGTCTGTGCGTTACCTTGCGGTGGCGCTTGTCGGATCATGGGTGTACATATCGCTCCACAGCGTGCTTGACAACTTATACGTGAACAACGTGTTTATACACGTGGGCGTTTTGTTAGGCCTCACCTTTTGGGTGTATCAGCAGTCAACGTTGACGACCGCAACGGAGTATCATGGCAACCGTGCCACAATCTGATCAAGCGAAACCTGCCTCTCGTGCGCTACGGACTCCGATTGACGGTATCTACGTGGCGATTTCGCTGCGGCTCAGCCCAACAAAGGCAAAGGAAGTTGAGCGTTTTCTCAAGTTCATCACAGTAGGTTTGGTCGGAGCAATCATCGATTTCGGCATCCTCAACCTGCTCCAGAGTACGGTGCTTCGGCCAGATATTCCCCTCAATGTGGCGCTAGCGACGACAATCGCCTTTATTGCAGCGGTGTCGAGCAATTTCACCTTCAACCGCTACTGGACGTATCCTGATTCTCGCTCACGGTCACTGCGCCGGCAGCTTACACAGTTCTTCGTCGTAAGCGCCGTCGGTTGGGTCGCTCGCACGATTTGGGTCACGCTGACGTTTGCCCCAATCGGCCTGTTCGCCAACGGCATCCTGCAAACCCTCGCACCAGATTATGCGGCTTCGCCCGAGCTGACGCGCCGCCTCGGCAGCAACATCGCTCAGCTCATCGCCATCTTTGTTGTGATGATCTGGAACTTCTTCATCAACCGCTATTGGACTTACAACGACGTCGAATAATGTGAACCCGATCACGATTGACTACACGCCGGCGGCGGCTCAAACGGCAGGGATCGGCCGCCTTGTTCGTGAGCAAGTCGAAGCCGTTCTGGCCTACGACAGAACCACCTCTTATCGTCTCGTGTACCCACGCGGCGCGCCCCATCCGCCACAATTCGAGCAATCAAACGTGACGACAACTGAGCTTCCCCTATCGTCTGTATGGCAGCAGCGCCTCTGGCATCGCCTGCGCCTGCCACTACCTGTGGAGTGGTTTACAGGCGAGTTTGCGCTCTATCACGCGACGGATTTTCTGCGGCCTTACGTTCAATCGCAATCGCCGACCGTTCTAACTGTGCACGATCTATCGTTTGAGCGCGTACCCGACGCAGCCAGCCCACGTCTGCGCGCGTTTTTACAGGCTGCTGTGCCCCGCAGTGTGCGCCGTGCGACCCACATCATCGCCGACTCAGAGGCGACAAAGCAAGATTTAATCGCACTGTACGGCTGTGACGCTCAAAAAATCAGTGTCGTGCTTTCCAGTGTTGCCCCGCGCTTTCGCCCGACGCAGGACGACGCCATCCGCACCAAGTATCAAATTGGAGATCATCCTTTCCTCTTGTGTGTCGGCACAGTACAGCCGCGCAAAAATTACCCGCGCGTGGTGCGGGCGCTGGCCGCGCTGGGAAAGGCGTGGAGCCATGTGCATCTAGTGATCGCCGGCGGGAAAGGCTGGTTAGAAGATGAACTCTACGAGACAATTGCCCAACTCAACCTACAAAATCGCGTTCACTTGATCGGCTTTGCGGACGATCCAGACTTGCCAGCGCTCTACAGCGCCGCCGCGTGCACCGTCGTTGCGTCGCTGTATGAAGGGTTCGGCTTCCCCGTGCTGGAGAGCATGGCTTGCGGCACGCCCGTCATCGCATCGAACGTGAGTTCACTGCCCGAAGTCGCCGGTGACGCCGCCTTGCTGGTTGATCCATATGACGTTGAAGCCATCGCGGATGCCATGCGGCACGTCTTGTCAGATACAACCCTCACATCAGACTTGCGCCGTCGGGGAAAAGCTCAAGCAGCTCGTTTTATCCCAGAGGCCACAGCTCAGCAGCTCCGTGATGTATACTCAAAGGTGCTTGAGGGATAGCCCCTGCTGCGTCATGGAGGATAGTCAATGGCACAACAATCCGCGCTGCTACGCCTGCTTTACGACTACAGCTACAAGCGCATCACGGAACTACCTGAGCCTGATTTGGGCTTCGCAGAGCCGCAGCCATTCCCCTTCTTAGCAATCGTCGGCCAGTATCAGATGAAATTGGCGCTGCTGCTGGCAACGATCAACCCGTCCATTGGGGGTGTCCTGCTGATCGGCCCACGCGGCACAGGCAAAACAACCGCCGTTCGCAGCTTGTTGACACTCCTGCCACATGTGGAGGTCAGCGACTGCGCCGACCACGCCTTACCCCATGAGCTAGCGCGGATGACGCCCGAAGACGCCCAAGCGCTGTTCCCTGACTGCTATGAAAAGTGGAGCGCTGGACAAGCAATATCCCACTTCGAAAGCGTAAAACTGGTCGAACTGCCGTTGAGCGCGCGCGTAGAAGACGTCGTCGGCGGCATCAACGAGCGCATCGCTGCCGTGCGCAATGAAATCCGAGTAGAGCGCGGCATCCTTTCTCGTGCGGACAACAACATCCTCTACATCGATGAGATCAACTTACTTGATGATGAAATCGTCGATCTGATCTTAGACGCGGCAGCTCAAGGGAGCTACACTGTGCGCCGCGGCGCTGTAGTGGGCACGTATCGCTCGCGCTTCGTGCTCATCGGCTCGATGAACCCTGAGGAAGGCCGCCTGCGACCTCAGATCCTTGATCGGTTAGGGATGCGCGTCTTAGTCACGGGCATTGTATCGCCTGAGGAGCGCGCAGAGGTCTATCGCCGTGCCAGCGCCTATCGTGCCAACCCTAAGCTGTTCGCTAGCCAATGGGAGATGATGACCGCCAATGCCCGAGAAGAGATCGCCATCGCGCGCGACTTGTTAAAGTCCACCACCCTATCAGACGAGATCATCCAGAAAGGCATCGACATCGTCCGCGCCCTGAACATCGACTCGCACCGCGCCGAATATGCAATGTTCGAGGCCGCTCGCGCTCACTGCGCAGCAGATATGCGCACTGAAGTAACGCTGGACGATCTTCGAGCCGTTGCACCTTTAACGCTCCGACAGCGTAAAAGTGAGTTCATGGAGGCCTTCGTTGAAGGTCAGCGGCTCGAAGATCGTCAAATTGAGCAAGTACTTGAAAAACATCTGTGATTCTATGACTATGAGAATTCTAATTCTGCTTCTGCTGCCTGTTGGATTATTCGCTCCCGTTGTTAGCTCACACGCTGGTAGCCTATCCTTTACGCTGTTTGATCTGGCCGAGTGGACGAGCCTCCTGCCTGCTGAGCGGCAGGCGGCGATCAGCCTAGCCCTGCCCTTTCTCCTGCGGATTCAAATCGTTGTTTTGCTCGTTTTGTCACTTTGCACTTTGACTATACGCAATCAAACTCGACGAGCTGTTTTATTCGGCTTGATCATGTGCGCAGTCGCTATCTCTCAGTTGCCACCGTTTGAGTTCTTAAGCCAGCTTGACGACCCCAACTATCGTCAGCAGATGCTCATCGCGTCCCTTTGCTTGCTTGGCGGTTTCGCGCTGTCAAAAAATTGGCTTAATCACTATACGAAGTACATTGCCTTGTTTGTGGCTGTCGCAGCTAGTGCAGCCTTCGTGTTCGCGCTCACACAAACCCATATCTATCTCACTCAGTATCAGATTCCGTATCAGCTCGGGTTGGCAGCGCCTGCTTTGCTGCTCACCTATGGCGTCACCGCTATGTCGATCTTCCAAACAAAAAGGGCGCCGCAGCGCCCTTCCAATTCGTCAATCACAGCCTAGCTGTTCATGTGCGTCTCAATGTAGCTGATCGCTTGCCCCACCGTTTCGATCTTCTGGGCCGCCTCGTCGCTGATCTCGCCCCCGAACGCCTCTTCAAACTGCATGATGAGTTCCACTAGATCCAGCGAGTCCGCCTCCAAATCGTCACGGAAGCGCGCCTCCGGCACGACACGCGACTCATCCACGTTCAGCACATCCACCACAATCGCTTTCACGCGCTCTTCGATGCTAGCCATTTGCTTTTTCCCTCCAACAGGATTCTGTAATTGTCTCATCAGGATTGACACTTTAAGCAGATTAAAGTGTACTCACCCTGTTCTCGATAGTAAAGTGTACACCCACCGCAGTCATTGACACGCACTCCTACCCACAGTACGATACAGCGGTCAGCTGCACACTCGTTGTTTACAGGAACCCCTCTTCATGCCAGAAGTCACGCACCAGCCGACCACCGAGAGTCGAAAAGTCGATCATATCCGCATCAACCTTGAACAAAATGTAGACTTTCCAAGATTAACCACTGGGCTAGAACGCTACCGCTTTGTCCATCGCGCTCTGCCAGAACTCGATCTCGACGCGGTGGATACCACGCAGACCCTCTTCAACAAGACCTTGAAAGCCCCCCTGCTCATCTCCTCGATGACCGGCGGAGCCGAGCTTGCCCTGCGCATCAATCGCAACCTTGCCGAGGTGGCCCAAGCCAACGGCATCGCCATGGGTCTTGGCTCACAGCGCGCCGCCATCGAA
>DAOUBS010000182.1:0-3253 GCA_034432435.1 Anaerolineae bacterium | reverse complement strand
CTCTGCCCGCACATTGGAGACAGCGGGCATTCTCAGCGCTGGCGGCGATCCTGCTCATCCTGAGCAGGCGGGCAATCAGTGCGCGTGGCGGCCAGTGATTGCGTTCGAATCGAACACCCAGCTTTACATCTACCCGGGATATCGCTGGCGTGTGGTGGACGCGATGATCACAAATTTCCACCTGCCGCGTTCATCATTGTTGGTGATGCTCAGCGCGTTTGTTGGTCGTGAGCGGCTTCTGGAGGCTTATGAGGTCGCCAAGCAGCACAACTATCGGTTCTTCTCATTCGGCGACGCAATGTTCATCCGCTGACGATCAGGCTAAACACGTTATAACACGTGGTTGACTTTGTCACATTTACCGATACAATACGGTAGCTTCAAATCCAAGCGAAGCTTTTGCCAATTTTCCCCGCTAGTTGACCCAACGTGTGGTTTTCGGCTGTGGAAACAAGAGAAGGTTGGACGCATGTATGCAGTAATCCGTACTGGTGGCCGTCAATTTCGCGCAGAAGTCGGCCAGACCATCGATGTAGAACGCCTGCCTGAGCGGGCTATTGGGGAGTCCTTCGCTATCAATGAGGTTCTTTTGGTGAGCAACGGTGATCAAACCGTTGTTGGCCAGCCACTGGTCGAAGGGGCATCCGTAAAAGTCACTGTCGTTGATCAATTCCGCGGTGACAAGGTAATCGTCTTTAAATATCGTCAGCGCACGAACTACCGTCGCAAGCGCGGTCATCGTCAGTATCATACACGGCTGAAAGTTGACGAGATAACCGTCTAGTCTAGGGAAGGATTCGCATCATGGCTCACAAAAAAGGCGGCGGCTCATCCCGTAATGGCCGCGACAGCAATTCAAAGCGTCTGGGTGTGAAGGTATTCGGTGGGCAGGCCGTCGTCCCCGGCAACATCATCGTGCGTCAGCGCGGCACGAAGTTCCATCCGGGCGAAGGGGTCGGCATTGGCAAAGATCACACCATCTTCGCAACTGTGGAAGGGTATGTCGTGTTCGAGCGCATGCGCAACCGCGAAGGCCAAAAGCAGATCAGTGTTGTGCCGCAAAAACCGCAGCCAGCAGCTCATTAAGTCGTGCATAACTAAATGGTGCTGCGCCACTCTGGATCAGAGCCGCAGCACGAGGAGAACTCATGAAAACAAACATTCACCCCAAGTGGTTCAACAACGCCACTGTGTCCTGCATGTCTTGTGGCAGCACATGGACAACTGGCGCAACAGTTCCAAGCATCACCACCGAAATCTGCTCAAACTGCCACCCTTTCTACACCGGTGAACAGCGCATCGTTGACACTGAAGGTCGCGTGGACAAGTTCATCAAGCGCATTCAAACGCGCGAGGCGATGCAAGAGCAAGCACGCAAGCGCCAACAGTCCCTCACGCCGATGGATTTGCCGTTGCGTGAACTCAACATTAACACGCGCTATCTGAACATTCTCGAAGAAGCCGGCGTGCGCGTTGTGCAAGATGTCTTAAACAAGCTTGGAGAAGCTGGCGATCAAGGTCTGCTGGACATCAGCGGGATCGGGCGCCAAGTCGTGATGGACATCAAGAAGAACCTACGCGCACGGGGCTACAAACTCCCAAGCGACTCAGAAGATAACGCCTAGTTTGACTTGTTCCCTCGGAAGGCAGGCATGTTCAATTGCCTGCCTTTTTGATTTTCCAATTCCGATATATGCTTATTGACAGTCATATTCAGATACACATAAGTTGAGATTGCTGAATGATTTACACCGAAGGCCGGATTGAGGTTGTATGTGGCAGCATGTTTTCCGGCAAGACCGAAGAGTTGATCCGACGGGTGCGGCGTGCGATGATTGCTCGCCAACCCGTTCAGGTGTTTAAACCCCGCCTTGATGATCGTTACGGCATCGACCGTGTAACGAGCCACACCGGCCAATCTGTCGAAGCGGTTCCAGTCGTACTCACTTCAGACATCCTCGAACAAATTCAACCAGACACAAAAGTTGTCGCCATCGATGAAGTGCAGTTCTTCGACGTTGGCATCGTTCAGGTGGTACAGAAATTGGCCGATTGTCAGCTGCGCGTCATCTGTGCAGGGCTTGACATGGACTTCCGAGGTGAGCCGTTCGGCTGTATGCCCCAACTGCTCAGCTTGGCAGAGGAAGTCCTCAAGCTGAGCGCAATTTGCACTGTATGCGGTATGCCCGCCACTCGCACCCAGCGGCTTGTGAACGGTGAACCGGCTTTCTATGACGACCCAGTGATTATGGTGGGCGCTCAAGAGAGCTACGAGGCGCGCTGTCGAAAGCATCACTACGTCCCACGTCGTGAGATCGAACTTCAGACTAGCCATCGGTGAAGGGGGGTGAATCGCTGTGAACCGCTCACTGCGCGAGATCAACCAACACGTTCGGCAAGAAGTTGCCTTCGTTCGTCCAGTGGTTGAGGCGGTTACGCGCGTTCTAGTCGGCCAAGAGCGCCTGCTGAATCGCATGTTGGTAGCCCTGCTGGCGGATGGCCACATTCTGATCGAAGGCGTTCCCGGCGTTGCTAAAACGCTGGCAGTCAAGACCCTCAGCGCAGCAATCGACGCACAATTCCAACGCATTCAGTTCACGCCGGATCTGCTCCCTAGCGATCTGACAGGCACGTTGATCTTCAACCCTGCTACCACCGAATTCACAGTTAAGCGCGGCCCGATTTTTACTAACATTGTGCTCGCTGATGAAATCAATCGCGCCCCGTCTAAAGTGCAATCCGCTCTGCTTGAGGCGATGGAAGAGCGGCAGGTGACGCTTGGTGACGTTACCTACCCCCTGCCGAAGCCCTTCATGGTGCTTGCTACACAGAACCCGATTGAACAAGAGGGCACTTACTCACTGCCTGAGGCGCAGCTTGATCGCTTCATGCTCAAGGTTATCGTCACCTATCCTTCGCAAGCCGATGAACGAATCATCGTTGAGCGTATGTCTGGAGAGCGACCAGAGCCGCCGCCCCCTGTCATAAGCTCAGATGCCATCTTACGTGCGCGCCAGATCGTGGACACAGTGTACGTAGATGAGAAAGTAATCGACTACGCCCTTGCCATCATTCACGCAACCCGTAAGCCCATTGACGCCGGGTTCAAGAAGCTTGACCGCTTGATTGAGTACGGCGCATCACCGCGCGCAACGATCGCGCTCGTTCGCGCGGCGCGCTCACACGCTGTCATCAACGGTCGTGGATTTGTCACGCCAGATGACATCAAGGCGATGACGCCCGATGTGCTGCG
>DAOUBS010000181.1:0-7996 GCA_034432435.1 Anaerolineae bacterium | reverse complement strand
GGGCGCTGTGTGCCGCTGATCGGGCGCACGGTCTACACCGCTCAGAACGTAGTCGCTGGCCGCCCGACGGACGCCGCTTTGACACTTGACCTGAACAACTGGCCGCTGGACAGCGTGCGCTTCCGCGTGAGCGCGACTCCCCACCTGCTCATCATACGCGTGGCCAACGACGTCCCCACCGCCGTCGGCGCGCTCTTCACTGATGCGCAAGGCTTGATCTGTGACGGCGTGCCCGCGTGGACAGACGGGGTCAGCCTGCGCTTCTCGGGCACAGCCGCCGTGACGCTGACCGCCCTCGGCGACGGCTTGAGCGACCCGGTGCTAGCAGTGGATGGGGCGCAGCCGCGCTGCAACCTCGCTCACCCGGCGGCGCTCTTCTACAGCCTTGACCTGCCTGAGACGCTCGTGCCCGTACAGGACACCAGCGCCCAACTCACCTTAACGGGGGATGAGACGGCCTACGTAGCGCTGCGCGACGACGCCAGCGGCACGCTCTATCTAGTGATCGAGGGGCTGATGATCGACGCCAACGGCCAGATGATCGAGATCACCCCGACGAACGCAATGGGCAGCGCCAACGACTTCCTGACGATCTGGGTGGCGGCAGCCGATGAGGCGCTCGACCCGGTCGTAACGTGGGTCACACCCGATGATCTGCCCATCCTCGATGGCTTCCTTCAGCCCTACACCTGTGACAACGCCGGCGTGCCAGAGCTGTGCCACGGCCTATCGTCTAACTTGCGCGGGTCAGTCATGACGCTCGGCGACGGCCGCCGCCTGCCGCTCAGCAGCGAGGACGCCGTGCTGACGATCCCGGTGTTCCCGCAGGCGGTCGGCGGTGCGCTGCGGCTGCACCTCACCGGCGCGAACGACACGACCGGCGCGGTCGTCGTGGCGATCAAGCTCGTCATCGGGGAATAAGGCGGGGGACGCCCGCGCCTGTGCGCGCCGACGTCAAAGCGCATATAATACTGGCATGACCGCTGGTTAGAATGATGTGACATGGTGCAATTCAAGCGTGGCGTGGTGTTTCTCGCCTGTCTGTGGTTGACTGCATGTGCCGCGGAGCAGCCCCGCGCCCAACTGCTGCCGACGCTCATCCCATCGCCCACCGCCCCCATCGACATGACCGCGCCAGAGCGCGTCGCTAACGAGTTCCTCGACGCATGGGCGCGCCAAGACTTCGCCGCCATGTATCAACGGCTGAGCTTCAACAACCAGCAGGCCATCACCTTTGCGGAGTTTGAGCGCGTCTATCAAGGCGTGCAGAACCTCGCCACAGTGAACACCGTCAGCTATCGACCGCTGGCGCTCATGCGCGAGAGCGATCGTACTGTTGTGTTCAGCTATGACCTGACGCTCGAGACAAACGTCCTCGGCACGCTCCACGACCGCAACCACGAGATGCGCTTGATCCTCGACCGCAGCACAAACGAATGGCGCGTGGCGTGGTCGCTGGGCGACATCTTCCCGGAGATGGGCAACGGCGCAACCCTGCGCTTTCAGCCCATCATTCCGCGCCGCGCCAACATCTACGACCGCGACGGCGAAATCTTGGCCGATCAAAACGGGGTCGTCGTTGATGTCAATGTCACGACGGGAGCCATGCCCGACCCAGACGCCTGCAGCACCGCGCTGGCCGCCGCGCTCAACGTGCCGCTGGACACCGTGACAGAACGCTTCGCCCGCGCGGGGCAGAATTGGGTCGTGCGCGTGGGGACGCTGGAGCCGCCTGCTTACCTCGAACATCAAGCGACGCTCGAAGCGCTGTGCCGCGCCACCTTCGCCCAGCGCTCGATCCGCCGCTACCTGCGCGGCTCGCTCATGCCGCACATCCTCGGCAACGTCGGCTACCCCGATGAAGCCGAACTGCCCGAGCTCGTGCGGCAGGGCTTCGACGCGGAGACGATCATCGGCAAGGCGGGCATCGAACGCAGTTGGGACGTCACCCTGCGCGGGCGGCCGGGCGGGCGGCTAGCGCTCTTCGCCCCCAACGGCACGTTGATCCGCGTGCTGGCCGAGGCCACCTCGCAGATCCCTGAAAGCCTCTGGCTGACGATCGACGCCGACTTACAAGAGTATGTGCTGCGCACGCTGGGTGAGGCCTACGTCGACTACGCCGCCAGTTGGGGGGCCAGCTCGCCCGGCGCGTCCGCCGTCGTGTTCGACGTCAACACCGGCGAAATCCTCGCGCTGGTCAGCTACCCGACCTACGACGGCAACGCGCTGAACCCGTTCCCTGCCATCGGGCGCGCCGTCGCCAACGAGGTGCAGCTCACGCTTGCCAACGACCCGCGCAACCCGCTGCTCAACCGCCCCACGCAGGGCATCTACCCCAGCGGCTCGATCATGAAGGTGATCGACTCGTTCGCCGCGACCGATTCGGGGGTGCTGCCTCTCAACTACTCGTATGGCTGCTCTGGGATTTGGACGTATCAAGGTGACCGACGCTTTGACTGGCTGGCGGGGGGGCATGGCCGCGTGACGCTGGCGACCGGCCTCGCCCAGAGCTGCAACCCCTTCTATTATGAGATCGGCTTCCAACTCAACGCGGCGGATCCTTTCCTGCTGCCCAACTACGCGCGGCGGATGGGGTTGGGCGCGCCGACCGGCCTTGCGCGCGACTTGAGCGAAGCCGCCGGCACGATCCCTGACCCGGAGTGGCTCCGCGTCAACCGCGGCCTGACATGGACGTACTCGAACGCGATCAACTTAGCCATCGGGCAGGGCGAAGTAGAGGTGACGAACCTTCAGATGACCCGCCTCTACGCCGCTGTTGCCAATGGCGGCCTGCTGTATCGCCCGCAGATCGTGCGCGAGCGCGGCATCCTTGACCAGCGGACGTTCGTCGCCGTGCCAGAGGTCAACGGTGAGTTCAACATGACCGCCGACTCGTTCCGCATCGCGCGGGAAGGCTTGTGCGCCGTCCCGACAGAGCGCTACGGCACAGCCGCCCACATCTTCCGCAACTCGCCGCTGCTGACCATCGGCGTGTGCGGCAAAACGGGCACGGCGCAGGCCCCGGGCAACCGTACCTCGCACGCATGGTTCATGGCCTACGCGCCCAAAGACAACCCACAGATCGCCGTCGGCGTGATGGTCGAAAACAGCGGGGAAGGCTCGGCGGTGGCAGCCCCGCTGGTGCGCCGCATCATGGAGTACTACTTCTTTGGGCTGTTCTGAGCAGTGTAAACAGCGTATAAGAAATTGCGCCGCCTGATTGACCCCGATTGTAACCTTTCTTACAATGAGTACGGGGTCAGTGAAATACCGACCTACCTTCCATGTCAAGGATGGCAGTATGGCACAGAACTACTACAGCGTGTTGGGTGTGGATAAAAACGCAACTCAAGACGAGATTAAGAAGGCTTTCCGCAAGCAGGCCAAGCGCTATCACCCCGACGCCAACCCTAACGATCCACAGGCCGAAGAGCGCTTTAAGGAGATCAACGAGGCCTATGAAGTGCTGGGCGACCCAGAAAAGCGCCGTCAATATGACATGTTCGGGGCTGATTATGCGCGGCAGGGGGCCGGTGGCCCACCGCCCGGCTATGCTGGCTACGGCGGCGCAGGCGGCATCAACGCCGAGGATTTGCAGGACATCCTCAACTCGTTCATGAACTTTGGGCGCACGTCTCAGCGCGGGCGCAGCCCACTGCGTGGCCAAGACATCGAACAGCCGGTGCAGATCAGCCTCTATGAGGCCTACCACGGCACGGAGCGCATCCTGAACAAGGGCAATCGCCAACTGCGCGTGTCAATCCCAGCGGGGGCGACCGACGGAACACGCGTACGCGTGGCAGGGGAGGGCGGCCTCGGCGCGAACGGTGGCATGCCCGGTGACCTCTACCTCGTCGTCGAACTGGCAGAAGACCCCCAGTTCAAGCGCGACGGCTACGATTTGACGGTAGACGTAAATATCGACATGTTTACCGCCATGTTGGGCGGTGAGGTGCAGGTGCCCACGTTAGGCCGACCGCTCAAGCTCAAGATCCCCGCTGGCACGCAGAGCGGGCGCAAATTCCGCCTCGCAGGCAAAGGTATGCCCAGCACCAAAGGTACCTCGGGCGACCTCTACGCGCGCATCAATATCACCGTGCCGGAGCGGCTCACCCCAGAACAGCGCCGCCTCGTCGAGCAGCTGCGCGACAGCCTCAACCGAGGCTAAGTTTTCTAAATTTCTATTAAGAATCGACCCAATTGGTCGATTTTTTTATTTTACGGATTAGAATATACTTGATTGTAATTCATGAGTTTAGTTTTCTTGTGAATTACAAAAAAACTAAAGAAATGTCATTGGAGGAGGGGAACATGGCTCTACGAGCAGACAAACGACGGGCGAGCACATTGGCTTCTGTGGTCGCGTTCATTTTGACAGTGCTGAGCTTATCAGCAGTCAGCCTCACTACAGAAGCGCAAAGCGGCTCATCCGCCCAGTCCCTGCTTAGTGGCCCAGCGCGCATGGCTTATCTCGCCCCCGCCCAAGCGCCGTTCTACGCCTCCATCCGCATCGACCGCGACTATCGCGCGGCTCTCAACAACTTGATCGCCATTGTGAGCGACGCCCTACCAGAGTTGGGCCTGCCGAGCGGTCTTACAGTTGAGAGTGTGGTTGATCAGTTCACGCAAGATCTGCTCAACGAGACTTTTACGCAGCAAGAGGCATGGCTCGGGGACTATCTAGCGGTTGCCGTGCAGTCGATTGATGTGCTGCTCGACATGAATCGGGACAACGATAGTTACGTGCCGGGCGGGCTGTTCGTTGAGGTGCGCAACCCGTCGGCGGCACGCGCCGCTGTAGAGCGCACCCTGCGCAGCCAGAACATCCCCAACACGCCGCATAGGCTCGGCAGCGCCACGCTCTACGTGCCCAACGACGAGCGCGTGAACTTCCTCGTCGTCGTCTCAAATGAGACGCTTGGGGTTACCACCCGCGGCTACTTTGACTACTTGCGCACCAATGACCAGCGCCCACAGCCGACGCTGCGCGCCGATTTGCGCTTCCAGCGCATGCTTGAGACCCTGCCAGCGTCCACTTACAACGCGCTGATCTACGTTGACACCGCGCAGCTCACGCTGGCCACACGCCCAATCCGGCAGCAGCCGCACATTGACCAGCTAGCGCTAACACAAGGAACAGAGCCAACCCTGCTGGGCTTGACGATCCTCCCAACCAACATCCTGACGATCGACATCGTGCAGCCCATCGGCATGCCAACGCTGTTCACTGCGCTGGGCGTTGATATTAGCACGCCCACCCCGGTGAATCCCGCCTTCCTGCGCTTCTTGCCCAACAACACCCTCTACGCCATCCACGGGGCCAACCTCTCGCAGGCTTACCGCGACGTGACAAAATCGCTGGGCGCCCTGGCCGACACGGCTACGCTGGGCATCCTGCCCAACGCGCAACAGCTCGGTGAGCGGGGGCTGGATCTACTGTCGAGGATCGTCACGACGGTTGGCTTGGGGCTGGACTTCGAAACGGACGTGCTGCCCGCGTTGGTAGGGGATTATCTGGTGTTCGTCGCGCCCAAGACCGGTACGGCTCCCGTCCCACCCCCGCTGGAGGTTCCGCTGGACTTCGGCTTGATCATCGCCAACACCGATGCCGCCATCGCCACGCGCAGCTTCGAACGGCTCTATCGCGCGCTTCCGCTCACGCTGCAAGCGTTGCGCCGCCCTGCTACCTTCTACAAAACGGATGATGGCTTCTCGGTAGTCTACAACGATGGCAGGTTCACTTTTGAGGTGATTGCAGCGCAGACCCCCGACTTTGTGTTCATCGGCACAGTGGGCGCCTACCAAAGCGTGTTGAACGCTCGGCAAGCGTCAGCTGCCAACCGCTTCACCGGCAGCGATTTCCCTGTGCTGCCGGGCGCTGCGTTCAACGGCTACATGTCCAACGCAGGGTTGGCGGCGCTGCGCCCGAGCGTGGCCGCGCTGCTGCGCATCAACGAACGCGACTTTCAGACGCTCATCCGCGTTGGCAACCTGCTCGACGTGGGGGTATTCAGCATCAAGCAAATCGACAATTCCCTGATCATACGCCTGACGGTAGGGGTTACGCCTGTGGCTCAGGAAGCGCCCAGCCCAACCCCAACGGTTGACTTCGTGGCGACCATCGAAGCTGATGCCACTGCCACCGCCGCTGCAATGGCGATGCGCCCCACGCTGACGCCCACTCCCACCGTTACCCCGACCATAGCCGCCACGCCGACCTTCACGCCCATGCCGCTGCTGCCCACGCAGCCCGCGACGGGCGGCCTGAGCACCTTCGTGAACAACAACAGCGCCAACCCCTTCTCAATCAGCTACCCGACCGAGTGGGGCACGGAAGGCCTGCCGCCCTTCGCCACGGACGGCGGCGTAACCTACGTCGGCAACACCGTGAGCGCATGGCTGCCGCTGTTCGGCTCTGACATCTCGACGATGGAAGCCGGCGACATCAGCATGAGCATCAGCGTGGAGGACATCGGCAGTTCAACCACGTTGGGGGCGCGCGTTATCTTGGGCGTGCTGCTGGGCAACATCACCGGCGGCGAGAACGCCATCCCAGAAGCGACTACCATCGTCGGGCGCGACTCGGCCTTTGCTGACCTCGCCACGGGGCGGCGCGTCGTGATCTCGATCATCGACAACTCGCGCATCATGCTGGCCTTCGTCTACGCGCCGCGCAGCGAGATGCGTGAGGCTTTCCGCACCGCTTCCGACATTCTGGGGTCGGTTACCATCGTGCGCTAGATAGTGGTATGAGGGGCAGCACGCTGCCCCTCTCTATACAGCTTTTCTCATCAAGGGGGCGGGCGTGGATGATCATCCACGCCCGTTCACGTAACTCAGACGTTGACCTTTAGCGAGTGTCGAACCGGTGCGCGCCAGCTACTAGACCAGATCGCCCATGTGAACCGCGGCCAACTGCGCGGCAGCGGCGACGAGCGCTAGCGCGGCAGTTGGCTGAGGTCGAGGTTGGTGCTGTGCAGCATCGTCAGGTAGGTGGGTTGCAGCTCCAGCAGGCGCGCCTCGGTGGGGGCAGCCAACATGTAGAAGAACACGAGGTCGTTGGTCGTGTCGAGCACGCCCACGACGTATAGCCAGCGCCCGTTGGGCATCTGGCCGTACAGCCCCGTGCCCCTCATCCCGATGACGAAGAACTCGCCGTGCGTCACCTGCATGGTCAGGCCGAGGTTGGCCGAGAGGATGCTTTGCAGCTCGGTCGTTGGGCTGTCGTCCGTGAGGCGCAGTTCTTCAAAGCGATTGACCGACACGACCACAGACGAATCGCGGATGCCGGTGGTGGCTGTGCCGCTGGCGACGAGCTGCGCGTCCGCGGCGGTCTCAAACACGCCGAACAAGCCACCGTCCTCCAAGTTGAGCACTGTCCACCCTTCTGGGTAGGCCATCTCAAACCCATAAGTGGAGACGGCGCGGCGCTCCAACGGCAGCGCGTCCACGGCTTGGATGGTGGAGAGGATCGTGCCCCACGCCCGCGCCTGAGCTTGCGCGCTGGCCGCGTCTGGCGTGGTCATGCTCAACAGCACGAGCCGCCCATCCTGGAGCCACACCGTCAGGATGAAGCCCGCGTTTTGCCGCGTGCCGAAGCCCGTGAGCGCCAAGCGCCCCAACACCGACGACGGCAGCGGCTCAGCCGTGGTGAACTGAAGCTGCCGCGCCGCCGTGTCGAACGCATCGCGCAGGGGCAGCGCCGTCACCGCCTGCGGATTTTGCAACTGGACAGCCACCAGCTGGATCACCGGCGTGCTGGGCACGGTGGCGGGGTTATCGTCTAGCACGGCGTCAATGTCCGCGTCGTTGGCGGCAAAGTAAACGCCGTCCCCTTCCCGATACGTCCAACGAGAGGGCACAGGGAGTTCCAACCCAAGATCAGCGATCAAGAAGCGCGCATCAGGTGTAACCTGCGCCTGCGCTGCCAGCGCCACGCTGCTAAACACAAGAAAAAGCACGAAAAATCGTTTCATGAGACGCCTGCCCCCTGAGA
>DAOUBS010000180.1:0-4645 GCA_034432435.1 Anaerolineae bacterium | reverse complement strand
GCGCAAGTCAATGTGGTTTTTGGTGTGAGCGCCGATCTCCATCCCTGCGTTGGCCATCTCTGCTGCTTGTTCCCATGTCATGTACCCAGCTCGTCCGCTGTCCAGTGCCCCCGTGATCACGTAGAAAGTGCCCACCATGTGGAACTCTTTCAACATGGGAAAGACGATAGAGTAGTGATGGTCGTATCCGTCGTCAAACGTCAAAATGACTGGCTCAGGTGGTAAAGGACTGCCTATCATCAGCGCTTCATAGACTTGTCTAAAGGTGACAGTTTGGTAGCCTTCCTGTTGCAGGTAGCGCAAATGATCGCGGAACAACTGCGGCGAAATGGTCAAACCACGGCGAATGTCATCAGCGTTGGGGGGAAGCTCATCCACGTAGTGGTACATCAAGATTGGCAGGTGAATTCGACGCAGTGTGCCGTCTGGCGCTGGGTAATCATCAGCGGAAACGGGTAAACGCGCCCCAACTAACAGCAGAGCGATAATGAGTAGATAAGCACGTTTCATCATGGTTGTCTCATAAAAACTATCTGGACATGCGGCATGATAGCTTTTGTCAGATTTCAACCTGTAGAGTAACGACATGGACAAGAAAACTTCAAGCCTAAGTGGATTTTACAAGAAAAGTGTCGCTGAACGTCGTAAGATCGTGCAAACATGGGCGGCGTTGAGCGACGAAGACACGGCCAACCTTGAGCGCGGCGGCCTAAACGACGAGCAGGCGAATCACATGATTGAGAATGTGATTGGCGTTCATTCTCTGCCGCTGGCAGTTGCGACCAACTTTTTGATCGACGACGTAGACTACTTGATCCCGCTAGTGGTAGAAGAGCCGTCGGTGGTGGCGGCGCTCAGCAACGCGGGCAAGCTGTTCCGAGAGGGTGGCGGTTTCAAAACGCGCAGCGACGATCCGATTATGATCGGGCAGATTCAGGTGCTTGATCTCCAAGATGTACCGCGCGCAATTGAGCAGTTGAAAGCGCACGAGGCTAACCTCCTCGCTGAGATCAACGCGATTGGCGGAAGTATTGTGAAAGTCGGTGGGGGCGCAAAGGCGCTTGAGTATCGTGCGTTTGATCATCCAACTGTTGGCCCGATGCTCGTCATTCACATCCTCTACGACACTCGCGATGCGATGGGAGCGAACGCCATCAACACCGCCGCCGAGCACATCGCCCCGCGGGTTGAGGCGATCACAGGCGGACGGGTGAACCTGCGAATCTTGAGCAACCTAACAGATCGGCGCAAAGCCTACGCCAGCGGCAAGGTTCCGGCGGATCTGTTGGCGCGTGAGGGCTTAAATGGCTCGGAGGCAGTGCGCCGGATTGTGGAAGCCGCGGCGCTGGCGGAGGTAGACCCGTATCGGGCGGCGACGCATAACAAGGGCATCATGAACGGCATCGACGCGGTGATCTTGGCGACGGGCAACGACTGGCGCGCGGTGGAGGCGGGCGCTCATGCCTATGCAGCGCGCGATGGGGTCTATCGCAGTTTGACGCGATGGTGGCAAGATGAAGAGGGCAGCTTGCGCGGCGAAATTGAAGTGCCGCTGGCGGTCGGCGTGGTGGGCGGCGCGACAAAGGTGCATCCGATTGCTCAGATCGCGTTGAAGATTCTCGGCAACCCTGACGCGCGGCGCTTGGCTGAGATCATGGCAGCGGTGGGGCTGGCACAGAATTTCGGCGCGCTGCGGGCACTAGCGCTCGAAGGCATTCAGAGCGGCCACATGCGGATGCACGCCAAGCAGCTTGCGGTGGCAGCTGGTGCGGCGACGGATCAAGTGGAGTGGGTGACGCGCGAGTTGATTGCATCTGGCTCCATTCGACTGGAAAAAGCTAAAGAACTGGTTGAACAAATCACCAAAAGGACAAAAGCATGACACAAAACTTGTTGATGCGCCCTGACCGACAAGTAGGCATTGTCGGCTATGGCGCGTATGTGCCGCAGTACCGCCTGCCGGGGCAGGAGATTGCGCGCGTTTGGGCGAATGGGCTGAGCGGCTCACCGGTCAAAGAGAAGGCGGTGGCAGGCCTTGACGAAGACGTGATCACCATGTCGATTGAGGCTGCCCGGAATGCAGTCAAGCGCGCGCAGATAGACCCGACTGAAATTCGCGCTGTGTGGGTTGGCAGTGAGAGCCACCCTTATGCCGTGAAGCCCACCAGCACGATCGTTGCGGAGAGCATCGGCGCATCCCCTAACATTCAGGCGGCAGATTGGGAATTTGCGTGCAAGGCGGGCACAGAGGCCGTACAGGCCTCCATCGGGCTGATCGGCAGCGGCATGGGGCGCTACACCCTGAGCATCGGCATGGACACGGCACAGGGTCGTCCCGGCGATGCGCTGGAGTATACCGCTGCCAGCGGCGGCGCAGCATTTCTGCTGGGGCCAGCAGAAGAATCGGTCGCTGTCTATCAGGGGAGCTACAGCTTTGTAACGGATACGCCGGACTTCTGGCGGCGCGCAGAGCAGACTTACCCCAGCCATGGCGACCGTTTCACGGGGGAGCCGGCCTACTTCAACCACACGCTTTCTGCCGCGAGCAAGTTGTTAGAGCTGATGGGGACGACAGCAGCCGATTACACCTACGCTGTGTTTCATCAGCCGAACGTGAAATTCCCGATGCGAGCGGCGCAGCAGTTGGGCTTCACGCAGGATCAGATCAAGACGGGGCTGCTGGCGAATGAAATCGGCAACGTCTACTCAGGATCGTGTATGTTGGGGTTGACAGCCATCCTCGACGAGGCCAAGCCCGGCGACCGCATCTTCATGTGCAGCTATGGCAGCGGCGCGGGCTCAGATGCATTTGATCTGTTGGTGACTGATCGGATTGAGGAACGGCGTGACTTAGCGTTAAGCACACGGGCTTATATCAACCGGCGAGTGGTGATTGACTATGCTACTTATGCGCGTTATCGCGGCAAACTAAAGGACTAGAGGATGATACAGACGGCTATTGCGGGCATTGGGATGACCGCAGTCGGGGAACATTGGGGGCGCAGCTTGGTTGATCTGGCAGCAGAAGCGGCTCAACAAGCGCTTGATGCCAGTAACGGCTCGCTAGTTGAGGCGGTGTTTGTCGCCAACAGCTACGGAAGCTTGTTGAACAGTCAGACACAGTTGGGTCCGCTGATCGCAGAGGCGCTTGGGCTAGTTGGCGTGGAAGCTGTGACGGTTGAGGCCGGGACGGCATCAGGCGGCGCTGCCGTGCGCGCGGCGCATCTAGCTGTTCAGTCTGGCCAAGTCAAGACGGCGCTGGTCGTAGGGGCAGAAAAAGTGACGGATATGGTGGCCAGCGCTCGTGTGAGGGCGCTATCTGTCGGCCTTGATGCGGATGTGGAGAGCATCCACGGGGCGACGCTGCCGGCAATGGCTGCGCTGCTCATGCGGCGCTACATGTTTGAATACGGGGTGGAGTTAAGCGCGTTTGAGGGGTTCAGCATCAACGCCCACGCGAACGGCAAGCGTAACCCGCTGGCCATGTACCGCAACGCGCTCAAAGTGGGCGCTTTTGCCAACGCCCCAATGGTGGCCGAGCCGGTGAGCTTGTTCGAC
Source organism: Anaerolineae bacterium (assembly GCA_034432435.1). GTDB lineage: Bacteria > Chloroflexota > Anaerolineae > Aggregatilineales > Phototrophicaceae > JANWYT01. The sequence continues at coordinate 1,087 of DAOUBS010000180.1, read as the reverse complement.
AGCGCACCCGATGGCGATGGCGCTGCTGCGCTCGTCATCACCTCCTATGAACGCGCAGAGGACATGATCGCAGCGCCGGTGCGCATTGCAGCCAGCGCGGCTAGCACCGACACGCTGGCACTTGAACGGCGAGAGCATCTCTTGCGCCTGTCAGCAGTGGAGAAATCCGTTGTGCGCGCTCTCGCTCAGGCCAACATCACTATGGATGACGTTGATATATTGGAGCTGCACGATGCGTTTACGGTGCTGAATGCGCTGTCACTAGAAGCAAGCGGCCTTGCTGCAATGGGCGAGGGCTGGCAGTGGGCATCTGACGGTGGTCAGCGCATCGCGCTCGATGGCCAATTACCGCTCAACACCTTTGGTGGCCTAAAGAGCCGCGGGAATCCGGCAGGCGCAGCAGGCGTCTACCAGATCGCTGAGGGGTGCTTGCAGCTGCGTCATGCTGCCGGGCAAAACCAGGTAAAGGACGTTCAGTGGGTGATGTGCCAAAATCTTGGTGGTTTGGGGAGCACAGCGGTCACGCATTTGTTGACCACATGAGCAGCATATGATATTCAAAGGCTCGCATGAGAGGTTTTGAGAGGCTTCAGAACTTTCAAAAACCATCCTGCGAGCTTTTGCAAGGCCTTGCATCGTACCATCAGGATAGGTTGTGAAGACAGGCACAAAGTTCAACTCGAAATGAGGAGTAAGCCAACATGCAAGTAGCACGCTATTGGAGATTAAAGCAGCATCTGTACACGCTGATGATTGAAGATCAGGCCGCTGAAGTGAGCCAGAGCCAAGAAATGGCTGCCGCTGAGGTCGAGAAGTCGCAAGAGGTAGTGACCTCTGACCCGCGACTCGAAAAAATGCAAAGTGTTGCCTGAGCAGCTAGAGGAGTTGTAACGTGAGCAACGCACACATCCAGAGTGAATTGACTTCGCGGGCACACGTCGCCAGCGGTCGTGGAGTGGTGTACAGCTATACGGTTGTTCAGGATCCACCGTCTGGCTATGAGGAACAAGCTCCTTACTACTTGGCGTTGGTGAAGCTCGATGAGGGCAAGCTGGTCACAGCTCAGTTGACCGACGTCAACGGCGGC
>DAOUBS010000179.1:0-2690 GCA_034432435.1 Anaerolineae bacterium | reverse complement strand
CGGTCTACACAACGCTGGCAGCCATCGTCGACTTGAACACGCTGCTCGCGCCGTTCTTGCCCTTCAGCGCCCAAGCCGTGCACGAGATGCTGGGGTTTGAAGGCCGCGTCTTTGGCGAGCTGGCGATCAAGACCTACCACGAGACGACCCGCAGCCACGCCGCGCTCGTCTACGACCCGAGCGGCGCGGTCGGCGCATGGGTGCCGCGCGCGCTGCCCGCTGGCCAGCGCCTCAACGAGCCGAAGCCGCTGTACATCAAACTGGAGCCGGACGTGATCAACGCGGAGCGCGCCCGACTGGGGGCCGAGCGCGAAGAACACGAGATCGTTTTTTGAAGCAAAGTCAGATGTAGAAAGGGCGCGGCAGACCGCGCCCCGAACGCGCTATGGCGCTAAAGTCGCTGTCGGCGTCGCCTCGCTTGGGTCGAACGGCAGCGGCACGAAGCCCCCACCTGCCTGAGGCGTGAAGATCGGCACAGGCGTCGGCATCATGAAGGGCGGCGTGCTTGTTGGGATGACAACAGGCGGCTCAAACGGGACGGGCGTCGGCGTTGGAGGGGTGTTGTTCACCGTCACATTGACCGTGCGCGTGATCGTCCCGCCCGTGGTGGAGAAGGCCACCACACGCAGGAGGTAACTGCCGTTGGGGACGGTCGTTGTGTCCCATGTGCCAAGCGTGCTGCCGGGCGCGGGGAACTGCTGGCTGCTGCTGGTGATGCGTGTGAAGTTCTCAGGGGACGCCGCCGAGGCGAACTCGAGGTCAAAGCGCGCCAAGTCGCTCGCGCTGATCTGGCCGGTGATGTTGACCAGGCCGACGAGGGCTTGCCCTGCTGTCGGGCTGTTGATGACGACCGTTGGGATGGGCTGCCCCATCGCGCAGGCCGCCGTCGGCGCGGATTGCAGGTTAGCCGGCAGCCCGACGAGCTGCGCCCACTGCCGCCCCTGCGGCGTGTTCTGAATCCAGTTCAGCGCGAACGGGTCGCTAATGTTGGCAAACGTGCGGCTGACGACGTTCTCTGGGCAGAACTCGTTGGCGATCAGCCCTGACCAACTGTCAACGTTCAGCGTCCGCGTGACGCCCTCGGTATCGGGCGGCGGCGGCTGCGTCTGGATGTAGATCTCGGTGACGCGATTAGCGCAGTTCGGCCCGGCCAGCGTGCCCGTGTCGCGGCAGATCGTGTTCTGGACAACACCGCCGGGGTTGGTGAAGGCCGTCGGCGGGCGTCCGCTCACTGCTTCCACCATTACGCGGTTCCACAAGAGGGCAGGCGCAGTGCTGCCGCTCACGCCGACGGTAGGCGCGTTGTCATACGTCCCCAACCACACACCTACGACGGCGTTGCTGGTAAAGCCCATCGTCCACAGGTCGCGGCCTTCATTGCTCGTGCCGGTCTTAGCCCCCACAAAGCCCTGCGTTGGGATGCCGATGTTGGCGAGTGTGAGCGGCCCGCGCTGACCAAACTGCTGAGCGCGCGCGGCGTCGTCGCTGAGGATGTTTTGCAGCAGGAACGCCACCTGGGGCGAAATCACCTGCTGGATCGGCGGGCGCTCCGGCAGGGGCACTTCGATCTCCACCCCGTTGACGTCCTCGGTGATGCGGTCGATGGTGTAGAGCGGCACGTTGCGCCCACCCGTGGCAATCGTGCCGTAGGCTTTCATCATGTCGATCAAGCGGACGTCGTTCGCGCCGAGCGCGCTCGGCAGGCCGAAGAAGCTGTTCGGCAGGAACTGAATGCCCATGCGCGTCGCCGTTTCTACGAAGCGTTCGGCGCCGACGAACTCAAACGCCTTGACCGCCGACACGTTGTAGCTGTTCTGCAGGGCGAAGCGCAGCGGCACTGGCCCATAGAACACCCCTGAGAAGTTGACCGGCGTGTAGGGCTGCTGCCCCGCGATGGGATAGCTGGACGGCACATCCCATAGGATGCTGGCCGGGGTCAGGTAACCGTTGGGGCCGCCCTCGAGCGCCGCCGCGTAGAGCATCGGCTTAATGGCTGAGCCGGGCTGCTGCCATGTGCGCGTGTTGTCCACTTGGCCATCGATGCGCTCGTTGTTGAAGTCGGGGCTGCCCACCATCGCGCGGATCGCGCCCGTCTGCGGGTCTGTGACCATCACCGCGCCGGTGTTCACGCCGTTGTTGACGAGCGCGGCCACCTGCTGCGCCAGCGCCTGCTCGGCCACGCGCTGAATGCGCGGGTTCAGCGTCGTGTAGATCGTAAAGCCGCGCTGGAACATCGCGTTCGGTCCGAAGTTGCGTTCCACCTCCGATTGAACGTAGAGGATGAAGTGCGGGTGTTTGAGTTCTGACGCGCGCGGCAGGTAGCGGCGCGTCTGCACCTCGGCCAATTGCAGCGCCAGCAGCCCGCCGTAAGTCCCGTCGCCGTTGTCGATCAGCAGTTGAACGCGCTCGCCGTTGAAGTCGACAAAGGTCGCCTCGCTGATGCAGAAGGGCTGCCCATTGATAAACGCCCCATGCTGGAACTGGATGCAGCCTTTGTTGATCATGCGACGCAGCACCACCCGCATCGCGTCGTTGGCCGCCGTAAAGTTCGTCACTGGGTCGAAGGTGAGCGGTGAGCTGATGATGCCCGCCAGCAGCGCCGACTGCGCCATGTTTAGATCTGCTGCGTCGATCCCGAAGTAGAATTCCGCGGCAGCTTGGACGCCATAGCTCTGGTTGCCAAAGAAGGC
>DAOUBS010000178.1:0-2663 GCA_034432435.1 Anaerolineae bacterium | reverse complement strand
GATGGGGATTGCACAGGTGCACGCCGCGCTGCGGACCTATTTTGTCCTGACGGATGACGTTGAAATCACGCTGGAAGCAAACCCTAACGATTTGACCCCCCATTATGCCCAAGAGCTTTTCGCGGCTGGGGTGAACCGCTTGAGCGTGGGCGTGCAATCGGCCAATGAGCGTGAGCTGCGCCTCTACGAGCGTCAACACGACCACAGGATGACCGTGGCAGCCGTCGAGCAGGCGCGCGCGGCAGGGTTTGAGAACATCAGCCTTGACCTGATCTTCGGCAACCCTGACCAGACGATGGAAGAATGGGAACGAACGCTGTGCGCCGCGCTTGACCTTGCCCCGGCGCACATCTCGCTGTATGGGCTGGAAGTGAAAGGTGGGACGGAACTCAAGCGGCGCGTGCTGCGAGGAGAGGTTACCATTCCTTCGGATGACCTGAGCGCGGATATGTACGAGATGGCGAAGCTGCGGTTGAGGCAAGCGGGGTTCAAGCACTACGAGATCAGCAGCTGGGCGCGGCCAAACTTTGAATCTCGGCACAATCGGCAGTATTGGCACAATCAGCCTTATTTGGGGTTTGGGGCGGGGGCACATGGCTACGCAGACGGGTATCGGACGATTGTTGTGCGATCTCCGCAGCGGTATGTGGAGCTTATGCGTTCTTCCGCGCGGCCTGCGTTTCCGCGGTCGCCTGCCACGTCAAAGTGCGTGCGCGTGTCTCTTGAGGATGAGATGAGCGAAACGATCATGCTGGGGCTGCGTTTGGTGGAAGAGGGGGTCAAGCGGCGGGATTTTCAGCAGCGTTTTGGCGCAGACATCGTAACGCTGCGCCATGCTGAAGTAGAGCGGTTAACGCGGTTAGGGTTGATTGAGGTGGACGAGGAACGAGTGCGTCTGACACCGAGCGCCCACTTGATCAGCAACCGCGTCATTGCCGAGCTAGCGTAGCGGCGATCAATACTGCCTGTTGAGCAGGAATTGGACGAATGTATCGAGCGCGGGGCGCATTTGGGCGCGTGGATTGGCTTGTTCAAGAGCGTTAGAGGCAATTTGGTAGTAGAAGGCCTCTTGCTCAAGCGCGTATTCGCGTGCGCCGACTTCGTCCAGTATGCGCACGATGTCGCTGCTGTCCGTGTCAGATTGTTGGTCTGAGTAGATGCGCTGTAGAGCAGGCGACCTGGTGAGCGCATAAAGCACAGGCAGCGACTTCTTGCGCGAGTCAATGTCTGTGGCGGCTGACTTGCCTGTTACCGATTCCTCCCCCCAGATGCCGAGGATGTCGTCTCGGATTTGAAAGGCGATGCCTAAGTTGAGGCCAAATTGGGCGAAGTGGGCGGCCTGCTCAGCGCTGCCAGAAGCGATGAACGCACCCAGATGGGCACAGGTGGCGATCAGCGCGGCGGACTTGCCGGAGATCATGGAGATATACTCAGCGACGGTGACGCTGTTTTGTGACTCGAAGCGCATGTCGAGATGCTGGCCGCGAGTGAGTTCGAGGTTGGTGTGGTTGAAGACCTGCCAGATGTGTACCATGTCGGACGCGCTGACGTGTTCGGCAAGGTCAGCAAGGGCGGCGTAGGCGAGGGTGAACATGGCATCGCCTGCGTTGATGGCGTTGGGGATGCCCCAGACTTTCCAGACGGTGAGGCGGCGGTGACGAAGGGGGGAGGCGTCTTGAATGTCGTCGTGGATCAGCGAGAAGTTGTGCAGCAGCTCAACTGCGGCAGCGGCAGGGAGCGCGCGCTGCCAGTGGTCATCCAGCGCGTGGGCGCAAAGCAGCAGCAGCAGCGGGCGCAGGCGTTTGCCAGTGGGGTGATGATGCGGTCGGCCTTGCTCGTCTTCCCAGCCGAGGGCGTAGCGCAGCATCACGCCGAACTCGGGTTCGTCATTCAGATGGCGCGCTAAGACATCGCGCATGGTTGTGTCGAGCGGTTGTAGGTAGGCGGCGGCTAGCGATTCCATTCGTGCTCGTCCTTCAGAAGCGGGGCATTGGCCAGAGCGGCTAGATCGCGTGAGCCGGTGCAGAGCATGGCAACACGAAGCTGAGCGATCAACTCGCGCGCGTACTGATCGGCAGCTTCGACGGAGTCGGCGGCGGCTTTCAGGAAGGGGCCGGCATAGCCTGCGAGGGACGCACCGAGGGCAATTGTCTTGGCCATGTCGATGCCGTCGCGCAGCCCACCGCTAGCAATCGTCGGCAGGTGTGGGGCGGCCTCGCGCGCGTAACGCAGCCCGTCCGCTGTTGAGATACCCCAATCGGCGAAGGCACGGGCGACATTGGCATGGAAGCTGGTTGGCGCGCGGTGATATTCGACTTCGCTCCATGATGTGCCGCCTGCGCCTGCGACATCAATCGCTGCCACACCTGCATTGGCCAGCAGACGAATATCCGCAGGGCTGAAGCCCCAGCCAACTTCTTTGGCAATCACTGGGACGCCAACCCCACGACAAACAGCCTCGACTTGGGAAGCGAGGTTGGCAAAGCGTGTGTCGCCTTCGGGTTGAACTGCTTCTTGCAGCACGTTGAAATGCAAGATGAGTGCGTCTGCTTCGACCATGTCAACAGCTTGACGACACTGATCGACCCCGTAGCGATAATTGAGTTGGACTGCGCCGATGTTAGCAAACAGCAGAATATCGGGGGCGATGCCGCGGATTTGGT
>DAOUBS010000177.1:0-13073 GCA_034432435.1 Anaerolineae bacterium | reverse complement strand
CCCACATTGGCGCAGATTGTGCTACACGCCCACAAGGTGCGTAAGATGAGGCCCATTCAACTCGTTCATAGACGCAGGCGGTCGGCGCTGGTATGCTTGGGTGCGTTCATCAACTGGGTCTGGACGCTTCTTTTATGAACCGACAGCGCTTGCTCATCTTGGTCGGCGCGCTCATCAGCGCCGTGTTTTTGCTGCTGGCCTTTCAAGGACTGCACCCTGAAGAACTGCTCCTTAGCTTGGCTAACGTTGACCTCGGCGGGGTGGCGCTGGCGACGCTCCTGTTTTTCGTCTCGGTCGTGGTGATCAGCTGGCGCTGGCAGTTCTTGTTGAACCCTGTGGCGCGTGTGCCGCTGATGCGCTTGTTCCAGTTGGTGTGCATCGGCTACATGGGCAACAACATCTACCCGCTGCGGGCGGGCGAGGCGCTGCGGATCGTGCTGCTGTGGCGCGATGAGCGCGTGCCGATCTTCCGCAGCACGACGATCACCATTGTGGAGCGCGTGTTCGACGGCGTGGTGATGCTGTCGTTCATCGTGTTCGGGATCGCCGCCGCGGACATCGATAACCCCGTGCTGAACGCGCTCACACAGGTTGCTGTGCCGCTCTTTGCGCTGGGGCTGGGCGTGTTGACGGTGGTTGCGCTGCTGCCGCGCCGCGCGCAGGCCGTCGTTGAGCGGCTGACGCGCTTCCTGCCAGAGCCAGCGCAGCGCCCCCTCAACCACTTGTCATTTGAGCTGTTGGGCGGGTTGGCCGCCTTTCAGAACGTTGGCCAACTGCTGGGCGCAGTGCTGACGAGCTACGGCACGTGGCTCGTGCAGGGCGTCGTCTACTGGGTGATGCTGCTGGCGTTCGGGATCGACCAGCCGTTCACGATTGCGCTGCTGCTGGTCGGCGCGGTGAACTTAGCGGGGTTGATCCCCGCCTCGCCCGGCCAGATCGGCGTGTTTGAGTACTTCATCGTGCTGGTGCTGGGCGCGGTCAACGTAGAGCAGCCGCGGGCGTTGAGCTACGCGCTGGTGACGCACGTCGTGATCTGGCTGCCTGCGACGGTGGCCGGTTTGATCTACTTGTTTCAGCGCGGCCTCAGCCTGCGCAGCGTCCAGCAGATTCAGCAGACGACTACTGTTGAGGCGGCCAGCTAGCGCCATCCGCAACCTCGCTTTGACACGGCGCTAGGCGAACTGGATGGGCGGCAGCTCGATCACCTCCGCGTGGAGCGCGCCATCGTCAGCGACAGTGAGAACGCCGACCGTCGACACGCCCTGATAGGCCTGCGGCTGGCGTTCAGCGCGCGCGAGGTGGTAGCGCAGGAAGCGATCCCGCAGCGAGCCTTGCCGCTGCGCCAGCTGCCAGCGCAGCGCGTCTGGCGTCATGACGTATATCGCCCCGGGGTTAAACAGCAGCACGCCCGCGTGCACTGCGTTGTAGACGCGATGCCAATGGCCGAACAGGATGGCCTGTACGTCGTCCGCCGCGAACCAGCGCAGCAGATCGGCGTGCATTCCGTTCCACGGGTCAACTGGTTGGCCGAGCCGCTGCCGCAGCGCTGGCCGAACACGCTCGATGTAGAGCGAGCGCTGGCCGTGCACCAGCCCGATCCGCACGCCGTTTACTGTCAGCACGCGGCGCAGCGGCGGGCAGAACTGGTCATCGTCACCGCGCACGGCAGCCACCGGGGCGATGCGCTCAAGCTGCGTGAGCACCTCCGGCGTTTCGATGTCGCCTAGATGGACGATCTGCGCGACGCCCTCAAATGCCTGCGCAATGTCGTCGTAGGGCACGTAGGGCACGCGCGTCGGGTAGTGCGTATCCGAGATAACGCCGATGCGCTGCGGCATGGGGCTGCTCCTCCAGCAGGTGAATTGCCCCAGCCAGCATACGCCGCACCGTGCGAGCTTGTAAAGGCACAAGAGACGCGACAGGGTGACAATTTCACAAACGCTATTTGACCGATACAATAGCCACGTTGCACAGCGAGCAAAATCAGAGGAGAAGAGGTCTGTGGTGGATCAAAAGCGCCTTGCCACGCTGGATGTGGTCATGAATGGGCTGATGCGTCGCTACAAAGAGCGCGTGCCCGATGTGCAGGGCATCATCAACGCGATGATCGCGGAAGGGGTCATCCGCACTGAGGACGAGATCGAGAACGATCATGTGGCTTTCCGCACGATGGGCGTCCCACACTTGGGCATTGCCAGCTTAGAAAAAGTGTTCCTATACTACGGCTATGAAAAGCGCGACCGGTACAACTTCGAACAGAAGCGCGTGACGGCCTACTGGTACGCCCCGCCCACGCCCAAATACCCGCGCATCTTCATCAGCGAGCTGCGCGTGCACGAGCTGACACCTGCCACCGCAGCCATCATCCACCGCTACACCGACACCGTGACGAGCGACCCGGTCGATGCGCTCGACTTGGATGACGGCCACCAAGTTGACGCCTTCCTGCACGCCCCACTGTGGCGCACCCCTACCCTGAGTGACTATCTGGCGCTGGCCGCTGAGAGCGAGTTTGCGAGTTGGGTGATCTACAACCGCTATTACCTGAACCACTTCACCATCAGCGTTCACAATCTGCCCACGTACAACACCATCGCTGAGTTTAACGAGTTCGTCGAGCGGCACGGCTTCAAGCTCAACGACAGCGGCGGCAAGATCAAGGTCAGCAGCGACGGCAACTTGATCCAGAGCAGCACCGTGGCCGAGATGGTGGACGCCGAGTTCGACGACGGGCAGGGCAGCACGATCGTTCACCGCATCAGCGGCAGCTACGTCGAATTTGCTGAGCGCCGTGTCCTGCCCCAATACGCCAACGTGCCCGCCCCCAGCCGTGAGCACCGCCGCGACGGCTTTGAGGCTGCCAACGCTGATAAAATCTTTGAGAGCACCTACAGCGCTCAGACGGCCAAGCGCGCCGCCGCTGAGATGTAACTCGTCTGCCTTTTGTCTATGTCACCTGCGACTGTGAGAGGAACCTATGCGTGAAATCAGCATTGCCGTTGTGCAGATGAACCCCAAGCTGGGCGAACCGGAAGAGAACCTCGTCAAGATGTCGGAGTGGATCAGCCGGATCGCATCCCAGCAGCGCGTGGATTTGATCGTTTTCCCAGAGCTGGTGACGAGCGGCAGCGAGCTGGGGCTGCGCTTCACCGACGTCGCCCAGCGCGTCCCCGGCCCGACGATCAACCTCATCGCCCAGCGCGCCAACGACTACGGCGTTTACATCGCCTTTGGCATGGTGACCAAAGAGAAGGTTGAGAGTGTGCTCTACAACAGCGCGGTGCTGGTGGGGCCAGATGGCGACCTCGTGGAGGTCTACAACAAGGTGCACCTGCGTGGTGAGGAGCGCATGGCCTTTCGTGAGGGGTTCCGCCTGCCGCTGGCGGAGACGGACATCGGCAACATTGGCCTGATGATCGGCTACGATCTGGCCTATCCGGAACTTGCGCGCAGCCTTGCGCTTGAGGGCGCAGATGTGATCTGCGTGCTGGCCAACTGGGAAGCCGCTCACATTGACGAGTGGCGTACCTACTTGCGCGCCCGCGCCTACGAGAACAACGTCTATATGGTCGGCGTGAACCGCATCGGCGAGGATGTAACACTCACATTTGGCGGCGAGAGCATGGTAGTCGGCCCGCGCGGTGAGGAGTACGCCTCGCTCAGCGCTCTCGTGGACGAAGCGACCGGCGCGCCAGCCGAGGGCTACGCTGTGGCGCGCATCGACCTCGACGCGGTGCGCAAAAACCGCGAAGAGTTCCAGTTCATGCAGACGCGCCAGCCCGCCGTCTACCGCAGCATTGTCAAGAAGTACTGACGCCGCAGCGGCTGCCCTCTCAAACTACAAGCTGTCTTTGAGAGGGCAGGTTTGTTTAGCTCAAGCATGTAAAGTTATATATCTTTACACTTTCTTTACAGCATTTTCCTTGTTTCGATCAATAAAATTAAATCAACAATGAATAGAGGGGAATGTGAATGGAGACTGAAGGCGAGAAAAAAGTATGGGATGTTCTATCTAAACTCGACAATAAAAGATTCTACTACGTCAACAAGACACGAATTGCGGCCACCAACGGCAGCCTCAACCCAGACTTCGTAGTCTTATCCGCAGATTATGGCCTCATCGTGGGCGAGGTCAAAGATTACAAGAGAATAGAGGACGGCTCAACCCAGCAAGAGCTGGTCGTCTTCACGGAAGGGAAGTACAAGAAATTTCCCAATCCTGAAGAGCAAGCGCGCAAGTATGCACTGGCGCTGGTCAACCAATGTGAAAAGCGCCAGGAGCTGCTGCGCGGCTCGAAGCTGGCTTTCCCGTGGCAGCATGTCGTCGTATTGACCCATCAGCCGCGGCGCTTTATCGAGGAGTGTGAAGCGCAGGGCATCTTCACGCGCGGCATCGTGTGGGGCAAAGAAGATATTGAGTCAACGCATACCGTCATCGAAGCGATTAAGCGCCTGCCGTGGAAGTCGAGATTGAAAACCCCCCTAGACATATCAGTCATCGACATCCTGCGCGGCATCTTAAACCCCTCTCTTGTGGTGCGCGATGCCGAGGGCAGAGAAATCGGAACCTTGACAATTACACAAGAGTTTTTGTCGACAGAAGCGCTCAAAGTCACTGAAAGTTCACAAATCCGCTTGGTGCGCGGGGTGGCCGGCAGCGGTAAGACCCTGGTCCTCCGCAACAGAGTGCACTATCTACGCACGACTTACCCACAGCACCGCATTCTTGTCTTAACGTACAATCATAAGCTGTCAGACAATTTAAGAAGCACACTGGAAAAAGAAAAAGTTGAAAAAGTAGAAGTAGAGACGCTTCACGCCCAATGCAACAAGATATTTCGAGAAATCGGTAAAAAACCCCCAAAAAATTATGTAAACCGGTTGGGATGGATCCAAGAGCACTGGAAAAATATGCTCTACGGGACCAATTTAACCGATTGGTTTGTTGATGAAGAAATCAAATGGCGCAAAGAAATGCGCATCTTCAACAACGAAGAGTATCTAAAAGTGGCGCGTCGGGGGCGATTGAAAGGGTTGGCACAGAAAGAACGCGACACGATCAACCTCATCTGGGATGACTACAAAGTGTATCAAGATGGCCTTAAGAATCGTCATCAGGATTGGATGGACTGGGCGGATGTTCCACTTGAAGCGCTGCGCATTTTGACCGAGCGTAAAGATTCGCCACACAGAGCTGCTTATGATGTAATTCTGGTGGATGAGGCGCAGGACTTCACGCCCGTCTGGATCGACATTGTGAAGGCCATGCTGAAACCCAACGGCAGCCTCTTTTTGTGCGATGACCCTACTCAAAGCATCTTTTCATCCTACAGTTGGAAAGAAAAGGGCTTAGAGGTAGTGGGGCGCACGAAAATACTGCGCGTGCCATTCCGCAACACGCGACAGATCGCAACAGCCGCGCACGCTTTGATAGGGGCTGATGACATTCTGAACAGCTCAGAAGACATCACAAAGCCATTTCTCGACTCAAAACAGCTCCTCGATGGGAATGTGCCGTTGCTGAGGCAGTGCGCCTGTGAAAGTGAGGAGGCCAGTTTTGTTCGCGATCACATCAAGAAACTGCTGAGAAATGAAAACACGCGACAATACACAGTTGGGGTTATCGTCCCTAAGAAGCGAGAAGAACAGTTTGAAGATCTAAAGCAGCAAAATAATATATCCGTAGCTACCATTGGAACGGTAAAGGGGTTAGAGTTTGACGCGGTGTACATCGTTGATCTATCTCATCAAGGTTCTAAATATTGGTCGGAAGACCCTTATGATGTCGCTCAACTGCGACGGGAGATGCTTACAGCGATGACGCGCGCTCGCTACCGACTCATCATGACTTACTACGGGCGGTTCCCAAACTACTTGTCACCTATCCTAGAGCACGTTTACAGAGAATAAAAAAGCGTTGGCCGCACAATCAAGGCAACGCTTTGAGACTGGTAGGGCGGGTGGGACTCGAACCCACACGCTTGTTAGGCGGGAGTTTTTAAGACTCCTGTGGCTGCCATTTCACCACCGCCCCAACTATGCGACATTGTAGCGCAGCCTGCACCGACGTCAACCGGTAAGGTATGGTTCGGCGTAGTACTGAGCGGCGTCCCCCTCAGCGATCCAGCCAACGCGCCCACGCGCCTGCACCTGAAACCACGCGAAATCGCCGCTGCACGCTGGGCCACTCAGCACGAAGAAGATCAGCCCCTCGTCGAGCAGCGTCAGCACGCGGTATTCTGTCCCCGGCCCCTCGCGCAGGTTGAGGCGCTGGTTGTTGCGTGTGACGCGCCCGCGCTCGTGGACGATCAACTGCGAGGGGGGCGCGTTGGGGCAGCGCGCACTGCTGACCGCGGTCGGGGTGAGTGTGGCCGTGGGCACGAGCACTAGCGGCGCGGGCGTGTCTGCGACGGTTGCGACGAACACAGTAGGCCGCGGCGCTTCTGTCGAAGGGCGCGAAGCGTTCGGCGCACAAGCCGCGCAGCACAGAGCGAAACCACACACAAGCCAGCGTATCATGACTCTAGCATAGCACGTCATGGCCGATCATATGTTAATCCGATGACGCCGGCGGCTGATAGGCGTGCAGCGCGTCGTAGAGCTGCTGCTGGCGCAGGCTGAGCGTGAGGTCGCCGCGCGTGCGCTCCAGCACGCCGCGCAGCACGTCCGTTTGGCGGCGCAGCCCGCCCGTGAGCGCTTCGGGGAAGTCAAACGTCACCATCAGATCGTAGATGCTGTCCATCACGTCGAGCAGGCGCTCCGCCTCGGCGCTGTGGGCATGTTCGCGCCGCATGATGTCGAGGATGAAGCGCCGCAGCTCAGTGGCTGCCTCGGACAAGCCGTTCAAGTAGGTTGCGCCCTCCACTTGCAGCGTCGCGGGGTCAGGCAGCGGCTGGCCGCGGACGATAGCGCTGGTGAGGTGGGCTTCCACCCGTTCCTTGAGCGCGTCCTGGGTGTAGCCGCTGTAGAACAGTTCCAGGTAGGGCTGAGTCGTGCGGCGCAGCGCGTCCGCGTGTTGATCGACCAGCGCCAGCTTGCGATCGGCTTCGTCCCAGTCGCGGCGGTGCACCGCGCGGATCGCCTCAGCGCAGTAGCGGGTCAGCTCGCGCGACTGCGACAGGGCAAGGTCGCGGGCTTGGTTCTTGTCGGTCAGCTCGGCGCGGATATGCTCGGCGATGGTGATGAGGGCGTCGGCGTTACTCATTGGTGGGCGGCTCCGTAGGGGTGTCTGGCGGCGCAATCGTGCTGAAGAGTTGATCGGCCAACGAGGGCGGGCGCGTCGGCACAGAGATCGGGCCGTACTTGGCCTCATGTCGCGCGAGGTTCTCGGCGAGGGCTTGTAGCAGCAGCTTGGCGTGGGCGGGGGTCATCACCACTCGGTCAACGATGCGGGCGCGGGGGTCGCTAGGGACAATCTGGATGAAGTCAAACACGACTTCTTGGGCGGTGTTGCTGATCACCGCGGTGTTGGCGTAGTTGGCGCGCAGCGAGGGGTCAGCCTCTACTTTGAGCTGGCGCGGGGGGATCGGCGGCTGCATGAGGTACACTTTCTGCTGGCGAACACTCCCCATTATACCCTGTGGGATGGCGTTTCAGCTTCATAATTCCACTTTCTCCAGGCGCTGGCAGCGTTTCAAACTTTGCCACTTGGTCTTTGAGGCGTGTGCTCGGCTTATTGACATTTTTTTAACAAAAGTTTTCGACAAAACCCAATTATTAGGGCGGCATGTTGTAAGGGCTGTGTTATCGTAGGTATGATAGATTATGTTAAATTGTCATTACCCCGTTGAAATTATGAGGCAGGCCTATGCAGTCAGCACGTGGAGCATTCAGCATTTTGATGGTCGAGGACACCATTGAATACGCCACACTGAACATGATGGTGTTGAAAAGAGCCGGGTTTCGCGTGCAGCATGCGCCTGATGGCGAAGTGGCGATCCGCTTGATCGACGCGGGTCGGCCGGATGTGCTGCTGTTGGATTTGAACCTACCGCGCGTCAGCGGGTGGGACATCTTGAAGCACGTCTACAACACCTACGGCGAAAACGCAGTGCACGTTATCGTTACCACCGCTTTCAGTGACAGCGCTAATAAGCTAGTGGGCAAGCTCCAGCAGGTAGATCGCTATCTGACAAAGCCCTTCACGCCGCAAGACCTCATCCGCACGCTGGACGAAGTCTTGGGCATTCAAGCTTAAAACAACATATCCAAGCCACCGCCTGCGTCGTCCTCGTCAGTGTAAATTTCGTAGCGATCATCTTGCAGGCGGCGCTGTCGACGGCGCTCGTCGAATGGGTTGTTAGGCGTTCCGAAGCTGTGTGGCACGCCTACTGGCGGCAGCCCCGCTGCCGGGCGATAGGGAATGCCCTGTGAGAGCGACGGGCGCGCGCTGCTGCCAACAGCAGGCCGCGTGGACGGGAAGCCCTGCATCTGCGGCGGGAAGCCCTGTGCCTGCGGCGGGAAGCCCTGTGCCTGCGGCGGGAAGCCCTGCCCCGAAGCCGGTAGACCCTGTCGACGCGCCAACGCCTCATCGAAGCTTATCGGCGGGGGGGCAGATTGTGCTCTAGCCGTTGGGCTGAAGCTGGGACGCGGCGGCGGCGCGGGCAGGCGCGCCCGCTGTGTGCCCGCAATGCCGCCGATCACGTCAGTGAATATGTTCGCTCCAATACGGAAAAACACCCCAGCTACCAGCAGCACCCCAACCCCACACACAGCTAGACACACCAACAGCACTGGCGACCAATTTTGCAGATCGAACATCGTCTTTGACGGCCTATCGTTCCTGAAACACTCTATTCAAAGATAGCACAGAACAAGTGTTTACGTGGCGGCGAGTTTGCTTACGCTAGCTTACTGAAACACAATCGTGTCAAGAATGGCCTGAAGTTCCTGCGGGGCGCTGCCCAACATCGCCTCAAGCGGATCGGTGTAGACGTAAAAGACAAACGGGATCTCGTTCACCGTCAAACCCGCGAACCAGCCGCGCGTGTCTGGCAGTTCGGGGCAGTCCACCGCCGCGAAGTTCGTGCCGGTGGCGGGCCGCCCGCCCACTGTGAAGGCGCGCTCTGGCTCTGTGCCGATGTTGCAAGTCGGCTCGAACACCGGGTAGCGCAGCAGCCGCAGCCCATCCGACCAGTTAGCGCGCTCCGTGGTGGGTGTGCCTAATGGATTGGCTGCCGCCACGCTGCGGAAGTTCCATAAGACGAGGATCGTCCCACGCCCGCCGCTGACTGGCCCTTGATAGAGCGTAAACGGCACAGTGACGACGTCGCCCAGCTCTTCATAGATGAAAGTGTCGCTGGCGCGGCCCCAACCCGTCGGCAGGGTGATGGTGAAGGGCGGGTCGATGCGCACACCAGTAAGCGGCTGCACCAGCACGGGGGTCGGCGTGGGGGGGAGGTCAAGCGCCGCCTCTGTGGGGGTGACGGCTGGCGTGAAGGTGGGTGGCAGCGTAGGGCGCACAAAGGGCGTGTTGGTCGGGGCGGGGGTGGCCGGCTCAGCGGTGGGCGCAGGCACAGCTGGCGCGCATGCTGCCGCCAGCAGGGCTACGATCAACCCGATGAACCCGCGCTTCCAACCTGTCATCTTCGATCTCTCCACCTGTACGAATCAGCCTCATTCTATCGGATGCCTCGCGGACTCGCACAGGGCAAGGGCAGCGCACGTTTACGTCAGCGCGATCAAAAATCGTGCTATACTGACATAGACAAGGTTTGAAATCGGGAGCAGTTGCCACCATGTCGTTCATTGCACCGCTAGAGCATCACAACGTCACCTGTCACTATGACGACGCGACAAGCATTGCTTACGTGACCTATCGTGGGGAGCTTGACGCAGCGGCCAGCACCATTGCCTACGATTGGCTGGCAGTGGTCAACGAAACGGTAGGCGTGCCATACGGGGAAGTGTTCGACTTTCGTCTTGTCACCCAATTTATGCAAGACAACCTGCTCGAAGCGCGCAAGAAGAGCCGTCGCCGCAACCTGCGCAGCGACGTTCATCAATTCCCGGTGGCGATGATCGTCAAAGACCCCTACCAAGAAGAAATCCTGCGCGGGCCGATGCAGATCGTCCCAGAGAACCCGCGCAAGGCCATCGTTCACACGCCCGAGGAGGCGCTGGCGTTTATCCGCGCGTGGCACGAGCGCTACGATGAGGCCAACCTCGCCCCTGAGGACAAAGCCTAGCGCCGCGCTGGTCGGAAGCCTTCCCCGTAGGCCGTGTGCCCCTGCCCAATCACGATAAAGGCGGACGGGTCAATCGACACGACGATCCGCCGCAGGTCGTCTACCTGGGTGCGCGCGATGGTGACGTACAGCACGTTGCGCGGCTGGCGTGTGTACATGCCGGTGGCCTGCCAGCCGGTCACCCCGCGCCCAAGCTGCTGTAGGATCGCTTGGCTCACCTCGTCGGCTTGGTCGGTGATGATCACTGCCGTGCGGATGACCGACGGCCCTTCTAGGACGTAATCTGCTGCCAGCCCTGAGATAAAAATCACGATCAGCGCGTAGAGTGCCCCCTCCCAGCCATACACCAGCCCTGCCAAGAACACCACTGCGATATCGGTGTACAGGTAGGTGGTGCTCAGCGGCGTGCCGAGGCGTCTTTGCAGCAGCAGCGCGAGCGTGCTCGTCCCGCCCAGCGTGCCACCCGCCCGCATAATCATCCCGATGCTCAAGCCGCCCACCACGCCGCCGAAGATGGCGTTCAGCATGCGGTCGTCGCCGGCGATGCCGGGGGTAATGAACTGCCCGAGGATGTCCAGCGCGCTGCTGTAGACGAACACCGCGAACACCGTGCGGATGATCGGGCGCAGCCCGCCGAGTGAACGATACGCCAGATACTGGATCGGCACGTTCATCAGCAGCGTCATCAAGCCGATGGGCGTGCCGATGAGCGTGTTCAAGATCACCGCGAGGCCGCTGACGCCGCTCGGGGCGATGTTGAACGGGGTGAGGAAGATCACAACTGAGGCCGCGTTGATGATCGCCCCGACGCTCAACATGGCCAAACCGATTGTTTCTTCACGCAGTTTTTGAACGAACACGCCCACCTTCATACACAAACTCCATTATGACAAGCACAAAAACAATACTTACAGTATGATTAAGAAATTATATTTAACTCAACTCCACAGGGAGGGTCATATGCTGAACGAGTTTCGCGCTTTCATCATGCGCGGCAACGTCATTGAACTGGCTGTGGGTATTATCATTGGGGCGGCGTTCACGTCCATTGTGAACTCAGTCGTCAACGATTTGATCATGCCCATCATCAGTTTGTTCACAGCGGGGATCGACTTTTCGAACGTGTTCATCCCGCTGCAAGCGTGGCCAGAGGGCGTGCCGCAGACGCTGGCCGCCGCCCAAGAGCGCGGCATTGCGGTGTTCGCCATCGGGTCGTTCATCAACGCGGTGATCAACTTCCTCATCGTGGCGTTCGTCGTGTTCTTGATCGTGCGCGCGGTCAACCGGTTGATGACGCAGCAGAAAAAGGAAGAAGCGCCCGCTGCCCCGCCCCCGCCTGACCCAGCGCTTGAGCTGCAAAAGGAACAGAAGGCGCTGCTAGAGCGCTTGGTGGCCGCCGTTGAAAAATCCGCCACACTGTGAGGGCAGGCGTGCCTCGCCCGCAAAAGGCCTCAGCCCCCAGCCCCCTTCTCCCGAAAGATAAGTGACGCAGCCATGCGGCGTCGGGGTGAGGCCTTCTCGTGAGGATTTCGGCTGCGGCCCACTCAGTCCATCATCAAGACGGTTTCGATGCGGCCCATCGCCCAGTCGATGTCGTCTTTGGTGATGGTCAGCGGCGGCGCAAAGCGGATGACGTTCTCGTGCGTCTCTTTGCTGAGCAAGCCCTGCTCTTTGAGCGCCTCACAGAAGCGGCGTGCGCCGCCTGCCTCGTCTGTCAGCTCCACGCCGATGAGCAGGCCGCGCCCGCGCACTTCTTTGATGTGCTTGCTCTCGATGCGCTTCAGGCGGCCTAGCAAGTACTCGCCCATCACGCGCGCGTTGTCGATCATGCCTTCTTCCACTAGCACGCGCAGCGCCATCCGCGCGACGGCTGCCGCCAGCGGGTTGCCGCCGAAGGTGCTGCCGTGGTCACCCGGCTTGAACACGCCCATGATATGATCGTCAGCCAGCACCGCGCTCACCGGGTAGAAGCCGCCGCTCAGCGCCTTGCCGAGCGTCACGATGTCGCCGCGCACGTCTTCCCAGTGGCTGGCGAGTAGCTTGCCCGTGCGCCCGAGGCCGGTCTGAATTTCGTCGGTAAACAGCAAGACGTTGTGGCGCGTGCAGATCTCGCGGGCGCGGCGCAGGTAGCCATCCGGCGGCAGGACGATGCCGGCCTCCCCTTGAATGGGCTCGACGCTGAAAGCGACGGTGTTGGGGGTGATGGCGGCTTCTAGCGCGTCGGCGTCACCGTAGGGCACAGTCTTGTAGCCGGGCGTGAACGGCCCGAAGCCGTCCTTGTACTGCGGCTCGTCGCTGAACGAGATGATGCTGATCGTGCGGCCTTGAAAGTTGCCGCTGGCCACGATGATCTCGGCTTGGCCTTCGGGTACGCCCTTCACTTTGTGGCCCCACTTGCGCGCTAGCTTGAGCGCAGTCTCGACCGCCTCTGCACCGCTGTTCATCGGCAGCATCTTCTGATAGCCGGTCAACTCGCACAGCTCTTTGGCCAGCAGGGGTAGTTGATCGTTGCGGAAGGCACGGCTGGTCAGCGTCACTTTTTGTGCCTGTTCGATCATCGCCTGCAAGATGCGCGGGTGTGCGTGGCCTTGATTGACCGCGCTGTAAGCGCTCAGGAAGTCCAGATAGCGGCGACCTTCGACATCCCACACCCACACGCCTTCGCCGCGCTCGATCACGACGTCAATCGGCCTGTAGTTGTTCGCGCCGTACTGCTTCTCAAGCGCGATGTAGTCTGATTCTGAAAGTGTGCGCGTTTGCACAGCGTCGGCTTGCATGCGAATTCCTTTCTATAATTGAGCCAGCAGCAAAAAGCTTCTGACTGGTTTTGTTGATTGTAACAGTTTGAACCATTGTAGCAGAGTATCCAAAAAAAGTTGTGAAACT
>DAOUBS010000176.1:0-12466 GCA_034432435.1 Anaerolineae bacterium | reverse complement strand
TCTCCAATGTGCGGGCAGAGGTTGTACCAACGGCCACGATGCGCCCTCCAGCGAGCTTGGCCTCGTTGATGATGCGTGCGCTGTCACTGTCAAGACGAGCATATTCACTGTGGATTTTGTGCTCAAGCACGTTGTCCACTTTGACGGGTTGGAACGTGTCCAAGCCGACGTGCAGCGTGCAGCGCACGATCTGCACGCCTTTCTCACGCAGGCGCAGCAGCAAGTCAGGAGTGAAGTGCAGGCCAGCAGTAGGGGCCGCAGCCGAGCCAAGAGCGCGGCTGTAGACAGTTTGATAGCGTTCTTGATCTTCTAGGCGCTCGTGGATATAGGGCGGCAGCGGCATCTGGCCGAGGGTTTCAAGCGCGTCGTTGATGGGCTGAGAGAAGCGCAGCCGCCGCTGTGCAGATTCCAACTCCTCGACGACTTCCGCGCGGATGTCGCTGTGGTCAATGCGAAAGCGCCGCCCAACGCTGGAACCGCGTCCACCAACGAGTGCTAACCAGTCCGTATCTGTCATCTGGCGCAAGAGCAAGATTTCGACGTGGCCGCCTGAATCCTCTTTTGTCGCAAAGATACGAGCGGGGATCACACGCGTGTCGTTCACCACCAGCACGTCGCGCGCGGTCAGCTCTTGCTCAATCTCACGGAAAATTTTGTGTTCGATCTGGCATGTTGCTCGGTCAATCACCATGAGCTTAGAGGAATCACGCGGCTCAAGCGGCGTTTGCGCGATGAAAGACTCTGGCAGGTCGTAATCAAAAAGTGACAAGTCCATAAGGTTCAGAACAGTTTGGGTTGATCGTTGGACAAATTCGCAGCGTCTTGATAGGGCAACCCCATATGCTGATAGGCGTGGACAGTGGCGACGCGCCCGCGCGGTGTGCGATCAATGAAGCCGAGCTGAAGCAGGTATGGCTCGTAGACATCCATGATGGTTGACTTGTCTTCACTGGTGGCAGCGGCGATGGTCTCTAAGCCAACTGGCCCACCGTTGAACTTTTCGATAATCGTTGTCAGGATGAGCCGATCGACTTCATCCAGCCCTAAGTGGTCAATGGCCATCATCTCAAGAGCTTGCTGAGTGACATCCTCGGTAATCACGCCGTTGGCTCGGGTTTGCGCATAGTCGCGCACGCGCCGCAGCAATCGCAGCCCAATACGAGGCGTCCCACGCGAGCGCCGCGCAATCTCGGCTGCGCCAGCTGGCTCGATAGGTATCCCAAGCATCCCAGCAGCGCGCGTGATGATCGTCTCCATCGCTGTTTGCGAGTAATAATCAAGGCGGAAGCGTGCACCGAAGCGGTCACGCAGCGGCCCGGCCAACAAGGCTAGCTGAGTCGTTGCGCCAATGACAGTGAAACGCGGTAAGTTGAGGCGAACCGTCTTGGCGGCTGGGCCTTTGCCGATGACGATGTCAAGCACAAAGTCTTCCATCGCGGGGTAGAGGATTTCCTCAATTGCCTTGCCGAGCCGATGCACTTCATCGATGAACAGGATGTCACCTTTCTTGAGGTGCGTCAGGATGGCGGCTAAGTCGCCTGCGCGCTCGATGGAAGGGCCAGCCGTTACGCGGATGTTCGCACCCATCTCGTTGGCGATGACGTGCGCAAGCGACGTCTTACCAAGCCCGGGCGGGCCGTAAAACAGGATATGATCGATCGGCTCTTTGCGCAATTTAGCCGCTTCCAGGATGACAGACAGGTTCTCGCGCAGCGCATCCTGTCCGACCATGCTATCAAGTCGTTTGGGACGTAGAGCGATGTTGTCACGGTCATCGCGGCGAGCTGCGCCGCTGACGATGCGCGCATCGTCGTTCATGATGGCTCCATTGAGTTATTTGTTCTAGGCTCAGTATACTCGAATGCGCTGCAAGTTCACATGGCTTGTGATGGGCGGTCACTGGTTAGAATTGTCTTTGACACGCTGTGAACCCAAGCGTAAACTCATGAAAGGTTACTCAAACAGGGAAGGGGGATCCATGCTGCACGTGTCACAGCACCCGCTGATTAAGCACAAGCTCACGATCTTGCGCGACATTAAGACGGATCACCGTCAATTCCGCGAACTCGTGCGCGAGATTACGCTGCTGCTGTGTTACGAGGCAACGTTGGATGTGTCGCTGATTCCGCGCGACGTGCAGACGCCGCTAGGCACAGCACATGGCTACGAGGCAAAGGAAACAATCGGGCTTGTGCCAATCATGCGCGCAGGCATGGGTATGATGGAGGGCGTGCTTGAACTGCTGCCAAGCGTTCAAGTATGGCATATCGGCGTGTATCGAGATGAAAAGACGTTGAAGCCCATCTCGTACTACAACCGCTTGCCAACTACGCCTTCAGTGGAAATTTGCTTCGTGTTGGATCCGATGCTGGCAACGGGTGGATCTGCCACGGCTGCGATCGACATTCTGCGCGAATGGGGTGTGAAGCGAGTGAAATTCATCGGCCTGCTAGGTGCGCCTGAGGGGGTGGCGGCAGTTCAAAAAGCGCATCCGGATGTGCCAATTCATCTGGCTG
Source organism: Anaerolineae bacterium (assembly GCA_034432435.1). Taxonomy (GTDB): domain Bacteria; phylum Chloroflexota; class Anaerolineae; order Aggregatilineales; family Phototrophicaceae; genus JANWYT01. The sequence continues at coordinate 9,950 of DAOUBS010000176.1, read as the reverse complement.
CGTTAGATGACCACCTGAATGAAATTGGCTTTATCGTTCCGGGCTTGGGTGACGCAGGAGACAGGATGTTCGGTACTTGACTCTACCAGAGTGGGTGACTACCGCTTCGTACATTCTCGTTTTCATCTTGTCGTTTGGGCTGACGCTGCTGCTTGTTCCTGTCACGCGCTGGTTGAGCTTCAAGCTGGGCGCGGTTTCACGGCCGGGGGGGCGGCGGCGTGAACGTATGCCAATGCCTAAACTGGGGGGCATTGCGCTGTTTGTCGCGTTCACGCTCAGCGTTTTGATGGCGCAGTGGCTGCCCGTGGAGCGCCTTGACCCAAACGAGGTTACGCGGCTGACTGGCCTGCTGCTCGGCGGCGTGGTGATCTTTATCGTTGGGCTGGTGGATGACTTTTACGAGCTGTCCTACATCGCCCAAGCAGCGGGGCAGATCATCGCCGCGAGCATTGCAATTGCCTTTAAAATCTTCATTGAGTACTTCAACAACCCGTTCACCGGCGAACAGACGCCAGAATGGGGGATGCCGGTCACGGTTGTGCTCACCTTGTTCTGGATGGGGTTGATGATGAACACCGTGAACTTTCTCGACGGGGCGGATGGGCTGGCCGCGGGCGTGTGCGGGATTGCGGGCGTCATGCTGTTTCTGAACGGGGCGTTCTTTGTAGAGCCGGCACAGGCTAGCGTCAGCCTGCTTCATTTAGCATTGGTGGGCGTCTGTGTTGGTTTTGTTGTGTACAACTTCTACCCCGCGCAAATCTATCTCGGGGGCGGCGCGCTCTACCTCGGCTATCTCGTCGGAACGCTTAGCATCATTGGCGGGGCGAAAATGGCGACCATTTTGCTGGTGATGGGGCTGCCGTTGATGGATTTGGCATGGCAAGCGGCAAATCGCCTGCGTCAAGGGCGAAGCCCGTTCAGCGGCGATCGCGGCCATCTACATTTTCGCCTATTAGACAGCGGCCTGATGACTCCGCGCCAGCTCGCGCTCGGCTATTATGCTTTCTGTGCGTTCTTCGGGATGCTCACATTGGTGCTTGAGAGCCAGCTTTATAAGTTTGTGGCGTTTGGTGCGATGCTCGTATTGGTGGTTATCGGGTTTGCCTTGCTTGCGCGAGTGAAAACGCTTCACTCGTCAGGCGGCCTGTACTCATCATCTTCATCTGAGTAGTACTCTACATCTTGCTCGTAAGATAAATTATCGTCAGATGACAGCGAACTAGCCAACGTTTTTTCTGCGTCTGCGTTAGAGTTGACTTTTACCGTTTTGGGGACAGGTCGAACCTGCCCAAATGGATTGGTGGCGGTGCTGGCACGCGCGTAGAGTGGGTTGCGAGGTGCGGCCGGTTTCGCCGGCAACTCGTTATCGGCTAGCGGATCAGGCAAGTCGTCAAGGCTGGCTATCGCATCTTTTTCAGCGTCATCCTCAGTGGAGGTGAAGGCGCTGGCTGTGGGTTTGGCGAAGGGCGAAGCAAACGGGCGCGCGGGCACAGCTGGTTTGTCAGCCGGCGCTTCGGCGTCTTCTGTGAAGGTAGTGGCTGTGGATTTGACAAAGGGTGAAGCAAACGGGTGCGCTGGCGCGGCGGGTTTGTCTATCGGCGCTTCAGCGTCGTCTTTTTCCCGTGCAGATTCCTCCTCTTGAGGCGTGTCAGCTGCAGGGGCTAGCATGGGTACGGCCGGCGTATCAATGGGTGTGTCAGCAGTCTCTGCCTCCTCAACTGTGATGGGAGATGAACTAGACACAACGAGTGCTGAAACAGCTTCTACTACATCAGGCGTTGGATCAGGCTTAACGGGTTCGGCGTTTTCTGCCTTCTCTGCTAAGGCCTCGATGGGCGTTATTGACGGAATCTGCGGTTGTTGAGGGGGCTTGGCAGGTGGTTTCGGCTGTTGACTCGTTGACAGCTTGGGGGTTTGCCTTGTGATTGCTGGACGCTCAGTAAGTTGTGCTGGTGCTGCGATGTCCAGTTTCAATTGTTCGCCAGCCTCGCGGGTAGGCCCGCCCGGAATCGGGAAAGCAAGCTTGTAGACACTGGTGATAGGCGCTGTTTTGAGCGGGGCAGCCGCTTTTGCTGCGCGGCGCTTGGCACGAGCGCGTTCTCTCTCTCGTTCCTCGATGAGCTGCTGGCGTGTCACTGTTTCCATGCGCCCACCACGAAACGTCACGCTGTGCTCTGAGAAACGTTCAATCATGCTCTCAATTGTTCCTAAAAAAATAGTTGCAACGAAGTTGACGGCAATCAGCAGCACAAGCAGCTCAGACAGGACAGAGAGCGCATTTTCAAACGGCGACGAAACATACGAGAAGGTCGCGCTTGTTACACCCACCACGACGATTGCGGCCACGATCACCGTCACCACGGACAGCAAAGACTGAGCGTTGGAAATGCTGCGCTCGGTTCTGGCGAACATCGTGTTGCTAACTGTAAACAGCAAATAAAACCAAAGCCAGAAATCAGGCGTTGCCAACAGACGACTAAACGCAGCGCCGACATCCACAAGAGAGCCACTGCTCATCATGGCAAAGATCGTACCTAGCTGAAAGACATTCTCCGCAACATGCCATGTAAACAGCATGCCCGCAACAAGCGGCGCAAGTGTGATAACGAAGTGCTTCCACTTCGGTATGTTGGTGCTAATGCGAACAAAGTTGAGCCGCAGCTCGCCAATTTCTTGGCTTTGTGGCCATGCCAGTGACTGAGTGGCGTGGACGTTGAGCATCCCCGCCACCAGCCACGACACCACCTCGTGCAGCAAGATACCCGGTATAAATAGAGTGTAATATAATGCGGTCGTGACCCGTGAATTCCTAGTCAGCAGCCAGCCGACTTTGAAGATATGCTGATGCAGCCAGCGCTCCATCTGCCGAAACAGGATGAACAGACCTGTCAGCACAGCAATGGAGAAAACTAGGTTCAGGTCGGTCAGGCTACACCCCCTTCGTCTCCGCTGCGATGCGCACTAACTCTGTGAATGAGTCTACCTTGAGTGAGGCATTCCCAACAAGTGCGCCGTCGATGTCGGGCACAGCCATGTACGACTGCATGTTGTCAGGTTTGACGCTGCCGCCGTACTGGATGCGCATGTGGTCAGCAGCATCCCCGAACATGTCGCGCAGCGTGCCGCGCACGACTAGCCCACACATGTGAGCAGCGATCTCAGGGGTGGCGCTTTCGCCTGTTCCAATCGCCCAAATCGGTTCATAGGCAACGACCGTGCGTGCCGCGTCCTCAGCGCTCAGCCCGTCGAACGCCGCGCGCACCTGCCCACTGACGAACGAATCCGCAATTCCGGCGCGGCGCTGCTCAATCGTCTCGCCGACCGCGACAATCGGCGTAATGCCCGCTTGCAGAGCCGCTTTGAGCTTGCGATTGACGGTTTCATCGGTCTCAGCGAGATACTGACGACACTCGGAATGGCCAATAATGGCGTACTCAGCGTAGCCTTGCAGCATGCGCGGGGAAATTTGTGAGGTGAAAGCGCCTTCCTGCTCGTAGTGAATTTGCTGAGAGCTGACCTTGATTCCAGAGCCGCGGAGTGCTTCCGCCACCGCAGCGATCGCCACAAAGGTCGGCGCAACCACACGTTCCACCCCCTGATAAGGGGCCAGCGTTGGGATCAACGCTTTCACAAACTCAACGGATTCGTTGAGCGTTTTGTTCATTTTCCAGTTGCCGGCGATGATGGGTGTTCTCATAGCGCCCCTTCTTCTCCTGTTATGGTTGAATGTATCACGATAATGCCGCGATGAAAAACTGGAGAGGCGATGCGGCCATCCTCTCCAGCGTAGATAGCACTACTTATCGGCGATAGCCGCAACGCCGGGAAGCTCTTTGCCTTCAAGCATTTCAAGGCTTGCGCCGCCACCAGTTGAGATATGCGTCATCTTGTCAGCTAGGCCAGACTGCTCCACCGCAGCGGCGCTGTCGCCGCCGCCGATGATCGTCACAGCCCCCCGCGCAGTTGCGTCTGCCAGCAGTTGCGCAACGCTGAACGTGCCTTTGGCAAAGTTCGGCATCTCAAACACGCCCATCGGCCCGTTCCACACGACCGTTTTAGCGTCAGCGAGCAGCTCGGCGAATTTTTCTAGGGTTGCCGGGCCTATGTCTAGAATGCGCCAGCCAGCGGGCACAGGCTCTGCCACCGGAATAACGCGATGATTTGCATCGTTGCTGAACGCATCAGCGATGACGACATCCACTGGCAAAACTAACTTGCTGCCGCCCTTGCTCAGCAGATCGCGCGCCGTCTCAATGGCGTCTTTCTCCACCAGCGAATCACCAAGTTCGGCTCCCTGCGCGGCGAAGAAGGTGTTCGCCATGCCGCCGCCGATGAACAAGTGGTCTACCTTCTTGAGCAGCGCTTCGATGACGAGGATCTTGTCTGAGACTTTTGCGCCGCCCATGATGGCGATGAACGGGCGCTCTGGTTGTTCGATAGCTGTGGCAAGGTAGTCGATTTCTTTTTCCATCAGCAAGCCAGCAACCGACTCCATACGCGAGGAAAGCCCAACGTTGCTGGCGTGAGCGCGATGCGCCGTGCCAAACGCATCATTGACGAACACATCGCCCAGCTCGGCCATTTGTGCTGCCAGTTCAGGATCGTTCTTCTCCTCGCCCTTGTAGTAGCGCGTGTTTTCTAGCAGCAGAACGCCCCCCACGGGCAGCGCCTCAGCAGCAGCCTTGACTGCATCGCCCACAGTGTCATCGACGAAGGCCACCTCACGCCCCAAGAGAGCAGCCAGCGCCGGCGCAACTGGCGCTAAGGATGTGCCAGCTTCACCCTTTGTTTTGGGGCGACCAAGATGAGACAGGAGGATGACGCTGCGCGGTTCTTGATCGAGGATGTACTTCAACGTTGGGACAGCCGCGCGGATGCGCGTGTCATCGGTGATTGTGTCACCATCCAGCGGGACGTTGAAATCGACGCGTACTAAGACGCGGCGACCCTTGAACGACACATCACGCACAGTTTTCTTGTTCATAGACTCTCCTTGATGTTAGGTTAACCAAAAGGGCGTGGCATCATCGCCCCGCCCTTGAGCGTGTTGAAGCAAACCAACACGAGCTACATCCGGTCGCCCATGTACTTCACGAGGTCAGCGCAGCGGGTGCTGTAGCCCCATTCGTTGTCATACCACGTCACGATCTTGACGAGGTTCCCCATGACCGCACAGGATTCCCAATCGATCACGCTGGAGAACGAGCTGCCCTGATAGTCGGCGCTGACGAGCGGTTCGTAGGAAATGTCCAGAATGCCCTTCATGCGGCCCTTCTTGGCTTTCTCGAAGGCCTTGCGCAGCTTTTCAGCATCTGGCTTGCGGCGGACATGTGCCACAAAGTCTACCAGCGACACGGTGGGGGTTGGCACACGCACAGCGAATCCATCGAACTTACCCTTCAAGTCCGGGATAACGAGGGCAACAGCTTTGGCTGCACCTGTGGTGGTTGGAATCATGCTCAAAGCAGCCGCGCGCGCACGGCGCAGGTCTTTGTGCGGCAGATCCAGAATGCGCTGATCGTTGGTGTAGCTATGGATGGTCGTCATCAGGGCAGACTGAATGTCGAACAGGTCGTGCACGATCTTGGCGGCTGGCGCAAGGCAGTTCGTCGTACAGGAGGCGTTCGACACGACATGATGCGTGGCGTTGTCGTACAAGTCTTCATTGACGCCCATCACGATGGTGAGGTCTTCATTCTTAGCCGGGGCCGAGATGATGACCTTCTTTGCGCCGCCAGCAAGGTGAGCGGCGGCCTTCTCGCGGTCGGTGAAGATGCCCGTGCTTTCGATCACGATGTCAACGCCCATGTCTCCCCACGGGATTTTGGCGGGGTCTTTTTCGGCAAAAGCTGTAATCTCCTCACCGTCCACAACCAGCTTGCCCTCACCGACTTCAATCTTGCCGCCATAACGCCCATAGATCGAGTCATAACGCAGCAGATGTGCCATCGTGGGCAGATCGCCGAGGTCATTGAAGGCAACAACGCTGATTTTGCCCTTGTACTTCTGCTTGATGACTTTGAGAACTTGACGACCAATGCGCCCAAAGCCGTTGATGCCTACGCGAATTGCCATGAGAGAATCTCCTTATGTATTGGGAAATACGCTTCAACACATGCCTAGCGGGAACCATCACGCCCAAGCAGAGCCAGCAGTGCAGCCCCGAGCTTTTGGGGGTCATGCCGCCAAGGCCGTTGCATGTCTGTCAAGTCAGTATAGCGCACTTCATAGCGTTGTTGTATCTCATGATTGTCAGGTATTGGGGTGACATATCGCGTGTTTTCGCCTGCATTAGACGTTGGCATCGCGTTATTCGCCAGAATTGTTTGAAACACCCCGCGACCAACATGCCTTTCAAGCGCCAGCACATGGTCGGCGACGCTGTAGCCCTCTGTTTCTACAGGCTGAGTGGCGACGTTGCAGACGTACACTTTGGTCGCGTTGGAGGCGCGAATTGCATCCGCGATTCCCGTCACAAGTAAGTTGGGGATGATGCTTGTGTACAGGCTGCCGGGGCCGATCACGATGAGGTTGGCTTGCAGAATGGCGTCAATGACGGGTGGGAAAGCCAGCACCGGGGTGGGGTCAAGGCGGATGCGCTCCACTTGACCATCGACCGACTCAATCTTAGATTCGCCGATGACAGTCACTAGACGGTCAGACCCCTTCAGCTTAAGTTCAGCGATGATGCGCGCTTGGGTGAGCGATGCAGGCAGCACACGCCCACGTATGTTGAGCACGCGCTGAACTTCGGACAGTGCATCGGCGAGGGGATTGTGCGCGCTGTCCCCTGTACTAACGACATCCGCCAGCGCTGCGATGAACAGGTTCCCAAATGAATGCCCCTCCAGTTCACCAGTGGTGAAGCGATATTGAAATAGGCGCGCGAGCAGGCTCTCATCGTCAGCGAGGGCGACAAGGTTGTTGCGCAAGTCACCCGGGGGCAAAATTTGCATGTCGCGCCGCAAACGCCCTGAGCTGCCGCCGTCATCGGCGATTGTCACCACTGCCGTGATATGGTCGGTATATGGCTTCAACCCGCGCAGGGTAGCGGGCAGTCCCGTGCCGCCGCCAACAGCTACGGCATTCAACCCTTTTAATTGGTTGGTCGTCTCTGCTGTAGGAACGTGCGTGGTTTGAAGAGCCATGACGTTGTTCAGGTTTGAGGCCCACTGGCGCGCGCTCGAGGCGCAAAGCGCAGCCCCACAAACAAACGCGAGCAGACCCAATTCATAGGGAACAGGGGGGAGCGATAGAGCTTGGACGAGCGCTGCCAACAGCACACTCACACCAAACGTAAGGCCTGCCACGCCAACTGCGAAAAACAGCAGAAGCCTGCCACGGTTCCATCGAGTGGGGGAAGTCACCAAGCGAGACATCAAGAGTGTTCCCGTCGCAGATATGAGACGCGATACAAACGCACGAGCGCCATGAGGCCTATGGCAAAGATCACGCTCAACACTCCTACTGCGATTGCAGAATCCATCCAAAACTGCTCAGGGTACAGGCGTATGAGTGTGTCACTGTAGAAAAAACGCCATGTACCTTCTTCAAAGAACAGCGCGTGAAATACGTCGAAAAAAGTGTCCCACGCGAACACCACTGCTACAGCAATGGTTAAAACAGCTACCACAAGAGTTATGCAGGCAGCTTCAACAGCGGTGATGAGCAGCGCGCGCTGCCGCCGTAGCGTCCAGAGCGAGGCAGTACATATGATAGCAGCCACGCAGGCAGCGACGAACAACAACCACGTGACGTTTTGCACATCCACCATGTGTTGCAGCTCGCGCGCGTTGAACATCGAGCACTCAGATGCTTGCATTGGAAAACAGCGTTCTCCAGGGAGGGTTTGATCTGACAGAAAAGTGATTGGCTGGCGTTCGAGCAGGTATTGAAGCCCCAACACGCCGTATGAAAGCCTATCTTCAGTTGTGAACCCGTAGACATCCTGCGGGAAGCCGTCACGAGTGTAGAGGAACGACAAGAAAGCAGGCGTCATGACGAGACGACTTGCGAGCATCATCAGCACAAGCGGCAGCGTCACAACGATTATCCAGTGGGCGAGGCGCATAAGCATCATACCTCTAGCGCAGCAGACCCGTGCTGTCGCTCAAGAGGAAGTTGAGCACGAGCGAGTCCGTTAGTAACTCCACTGGCGCGTGATCATCACGGAAGACGATGTCGCTTGTGCCAAGCGGGACGAGCGTTGAAGCGGCCAACTGAAGCGTGTCGCGCAGAATGGGGTGAGCCTCCGGTGGCAAGAGAGCGATGTTGTCAAACAAGTTGATCGCCGTAGTCGGCTGTTGAGTAGCTACAAGAATCGTGTTAAAAGAGCGTGGCACGTCCATCGCGTGGATCGTCGGGAACACTTGAAGCAGGGTGTTGGTGATGGCGTCAACGAGGCGGCGGTCTGTGTTCGTGCGCCCCACGTTGACGATGACCACGCCATCATCTGTAAGCAGAGCCTTGACCTCGTTGAAAAATTCAACAGTTGTCATATGCCACGGGATGTAGGGGGGGCGATAGGCGTCGATGCCAATGACGGTGTATCGGCGCGATAGATCGCGCAGCCCATAGCGCCCGTCTTGCGCGATCGCAGTCAATGAGGGCATTTGCTCGGCGTTCATGTCGAAAAACTGAGCACCAACTTCGATGATGAGCGGGTCGATCTCAATGCCATCCATCGGCACGGGGCCGTAGACTGCGTTGTACTGACGTGGGACTGTGCCGGTGGCTAGCCCGATAACCAGCAAGGCCTCAACATCGTTGGGAGTGAAGCCGGCGTTGAAGTAAGGGCCGACGAGGAAGTAATCCCACGTGCGCCTAAAGGCGACTTGGGTAGGATGCCATTGGCTGTGGATTCCCTGTCCCTCGTTGAGAAGCAGATAGCGGAACCCTTGTTCGTCCTCTTGCACCTGAATGTAGTTGTAGGCGCTGTCGCGCTCAAACAGCAATTGATAGCCAGGTTGCGCGGCGCGAAGCGGCGAGGTCGGAGAGAACACTGCTACCAGCCCGATGACTCAGGGCATCCAGAGCCATGTGAGCGCCTTCATACGACGCTCCCATAACAGCCCCAGCCACGCGACAGCAAAGAGCACACCGGCGAACAAGAGAAATGTAGCAGTTGTCCCGATGCCGGGGATTAAGACCAGCGTCGGCAGAAACGTGCCTAAGATGCTGCCAAACGTGCTCACCGCGTAGATCTGTCCGCTTGTGGTGCCGGCCGTCTTGAGGTCATCCACAGCCAGCCGAATGACAAACGGTGAGACCATCCCAAGCAGCGTAACAGGCACAGAAAAGAGCAGCAAGACCGCAGCGAACGATCCCAGCGTCAGCCCGGCGTCAAACTGGCTAAACGCCGCCGCTGCACTTTGCAAAATGGGGCGCGAGACAAGCGGAATAAGCGCGCTCAAGAAGGCTGCCCACACCAATATTCGGCATAGCGTCAAGCGATGGGGCGAACGATCTGCGAGCCGCCCGCCGAAGAAGTAGCCCACAGTAAGGTACAGCAGCATGAGGCCAATCACATTGGCCCAAACGATATTGCTCGTGCCGAACACGTTGCCCAGCAGGCGCGAAGCTGAAAGCTCAACCGCGAGCGTCGTCATGCCGCTGATGAAAACAACCAGATAGAGATAGATCATGAGTTACAAAAATCGGCTTACTTTGAACAGAGAAGTATCGTAAGCAGTGCGGCCGAGCAGAGCAAGTTCAGCAAGCATCCTCCCGATGAGCGTGCTGAACTTAAAACCGTGGCCACTGCACGGTGAGGCAATCACTACGTTAGAGTGGGCTGGGTGCGTGTCAACGATGAAATGTTCATCGGGGGTCATTGTGTAGAGGCAGATGCGCGTGTTTTTCACAGGGGCGTCTGCTTCTGGCAGATACTGGCGAATGAAGCGCCGAATGTGGTCGATCGTCTCGTCTTTGGGCGTGTAATCAATCTCTGC
>DAOUBS010000175.1:0-28508 GCA_034432435.1 Anaerolineae bacterium | reverse complement strand
AGCTAGCTAGTTAGGAACAGGGCCTGCCCTGTCCATCTTCACGGCGAGCGCGCCGTGCCCCTACGACTGGGGCGGGCGCGGGAACAGCGGCGGCGGGAGCGGCGCCTCCTCCCGTGGGGGCGTGGCGACCGGCGCGCTGGGCGGCGGGGGGAACCTCGGCGGCACGCTGGGCGGCGGCAGCGGCGCGCTCACAGGCGGCGGCTGCGGCACAGAGAAGCCTGAGGCAGGCTGCGGCATCTGGTAGGGGGGCGGCTGCGTCGGGTTGTAAGGCTGATAAGGTCGCCCTTGCGAGAGCGTCGGGCGCGGCGCAGGCATGGGAGATGCGGGCATCGGGGACGGCTGCGCTGTTGGGAGCACGCCGCGTTCCTCCATCATCTCATGATAGGCCTGAAGGTACTGCGCGATGACGGCCTGCTGCTGATCTTGCTGCTCGAAGGCAGCCTGCTGGCGCGCTTGGCCTTGCCGCCGCGTCAGCTCTGCTTGAACGCCCAGCGGGTTGTAGATGTCTTTGAAGACCTTGTACTCGTTCGCCCCGATGAGCGTAAACCGCAGCGTGCCCTTGTTCAGGATTTGGTTGATCAGCCCCTGCGACTCTGAGATGATGTTGTCCACGCGCTTGAGCAGCAGCACATCGCGCTCGTTTTGCAGCCACAGCGGGCGCTGATGCAGCAGCGTGATCGTGTTGTCCGTCACGATCATGTAATCGTTGCGGAAGTCAGTATCCTGCCACAAGAACCACGCCCCGCCGATCACGAACAGCAGGAAGCTGAGGCCGAAGCCGATCGCCCCCAACCCCAACCATTGCAGCGCGAAGAGCGACACGACCGCCCCGATCATCACCAGCAGCGGCAGCCACACCATTTTCACCCATACGTACCAATGATGCCGAAATACGATCGCGCCGTTTTCAGCCGGGTAGCTGGCGATGAAGGGCGACCACGGCGCGCGCACTGGCCCGACCGTCGTTGTGCGCGGTGGCGCAGCGAAGGCCTCGACTGCGTTGCCAGGCGTGATCATCCGCTCGACCATACGGCGCATCTCGTCGCTGTCTGGGCGGCCTTGCGCTGCCCGATGCTGACGCATGTCCATCAAGATCAAATCCTGCACCTTGTCCGGGTCAGGGATCATGCGCAGCCGCACATCGCCCGCGCTGCCGCTGGTGCGAATCGCCACGTAGCCATAGCGGAACGCCAGCGCGAACAAGTCCCAGTTGGGGATGTCGGCGTTGATCTCTTGAATGCTCGACAGCGGGATTTCGCTCACAGTCTGGCTGAAGCGCAGCAGATTGCGCTGGATGCGCACCACCCGCTGATCGGTGATGAAGATGCTGTCGTTGACCCAGTCGGCGTAGAGATATAACCCGAACGCCAGCGCGAACACCAAGCCCAGCACGACGAACACGCCGCCGAACAGCGGCAGCAAGAGGCCAGCGCCCACGCCTGCCAGCGCCATCAGCACGCTGATCGGCAGCCAGCGCACCCACGCCCACCAGTGGCTGCGCGTCTCAAGCAGTACGATCTCGTTTGGGCGCTGCGTCTGAAAGCGCAGCGGCGGCGGTGAAGTAGGAGACATCGGCGGCTGCATCGGCAAGTCCTCTTAAAGCACCAGTCAATTTGAGTATAACAACATTTTACGCGGTTCTGATGGGCCTCATCCGCCAACCCCAACGCCCATTACATATCGCAGGGAGGCGGCCTGCCGCGCCCGCGAGGGTAGTGAGCCTTAGCCCCTGTCGGTTCCGTTTGATCTCAGTACGCATGGTCTATACATTATAAAAATCTTTCGCCTATAATGGCGGTTTACGTTCTCAACACTCATGAGGGATTAGCCAATGGGCGAAAAGCGCCGCATCACGCCAGAGGATCTGGCGGCGATTGTCTATGTGGATGAACCGCAGTGCAGCCCAGACGGGCAGTGGGTGGCTTACACCCGTCAGCAGCCATCCCTTGAGACCAACAACTACGAGGCCAACTTGTGGGTGGTAGCCGCGCGCGGCGGTGGCCCCATGCAGATCACCTACAGCGGGAAGGACTCACAGCCGCGCTGGTCGCCCGATGGCAAGCGCCTTGCGTTTGTGTCGGCGCGCAGCGGCCAACCGCAGATCTACACACTGCCTATAGGCGAAGTGGGCGGGGAAGCGCTCCAACTGACGCGGCACATCAACGGCGCGACCGCGCCCGTCTGGTCGCCAGATGGGCGGCGTATCGCCTTCTTGGCGCGGCTGAACGCGGCGGAGCGCGCCGATGAGGACGCCGAGCATCCGCAGACTGCCACCCCCGAACAGCACACGACCTTCTTTGACCCGCTGATCGTCGATCATATCCCCTACCGCGACGGGACGACCGTGCACGACAACCGCTTTGCACATCTGTACGTGATCGACGCCGCCGGCGGCCCTCCACAGCGGCTGACCCACCACGACGCGCACTACACCCCGCCTGTTTGGTCGGCGGATGGGACGAAGCTCTACACGACGCGCATCGTGCACGTTGGCGGGGACGAGTACTGGCGCTACGCCAGCATCTTTGAGATCGACGCCGCCACCGGCGCAGAGCGCCAAATCTTGGACGGCCAGCACACGATCAACGACTTGACGATCAGCCCCGATGGGCGCTTCTTGGCCTTCAATCGGCGCGATGGCCGCGACACCGCCAGCCAGTTTGAGTGCTGCTTGCTGGAGCTGGCCAGCGGCGCGCAGTGCATCCTCAACGCAGAGCTGGACCGCCCGATGACGCATCTCGTGTGGGAATCGGCGCAGGCGCTGCTGGCCGTTGTGGCAACGGAAGGGCGCAGCGTGCTCTATCGCTTGGGCGTGGACGGCAGCGCAGAAGTCGTGATCGACGAGCCGCAGCAAATCCTCGGCTTGAGCCAGGCGGCGGGTGTGACGGTCGTCTCATCGGCGACGATGCACAACCCCAGCGAGCTGATCGCCTACGACGCACAGGGGCGACGCGCCCTCACGCGGGTGAACGACGCGCTGTTAGACGCGCTGGCGGTGCAGCCCGCGCACGAGATCTGGTTCAACAGCCCGTATGGGCGCATTCAAGGCTGGTATCATCTGCCGGTGGGCTATGAGGAAGGGCGCACGTACCCGCTGGCGCTCAACATCCACGGCGGACCGCAGCTCATGTGGGGGCCGCACGAGCGCACCCTGTGGCACGAATGGCAGTGCCACGCCGCGCAGGGCTACGTCGTGTTCTACTGCAATCCACGCGGCAGCGAAGGCTATGGCAACGCCTTCAACCGCGCGTTGGCCCACAATTGGGGCGAGCTGGCCATGCAGGACATCATGGCCGGCGTGGAGGCGATGCTGGCCACCGGCCTCATAGACCCTGAGCGTATGGTGCTCACCGGTGGCTCGTTCGGCGGCTTCATGACGGCGTGGATCGTCGCGCATGACACGCGCTTCAAGGCGGCAGTTGCTCAGCGCGGCGTCTACAATCTCATCAGCTTCTACGGCACGACCGACATCCCCACTTTCGCCGAGACGCAGTTCAACTGCCTGCCGTGGGACGATCACGAATACCTCTGGCAGCGCTCGCCGCTGGCGCACGCCAAGCACATCCAAACGCCTCTGCTCATCATCCACAGCGAGAACGATTTCCGCGTGGCAATGGAGCAAGCTGAGCAGTTGTTCACATGGCTGCACCGCATGGGGAAGAAAGTGCGCTTTGTGCGCTTCCCGCGTGATGGCCACGAGATGACGCGCAGCGGCGAGCCGCAGCACCGCCTGCGCAGCTTGCAAGAGATGCTGGCGTGGTGGAACGCGCACCTCACGAAGTGAGGTTCTCAATCGGGAACTGCTCCGAGAGCAGGCGCAGGTAGAAGCGGATCTTGTCCATCGCCTCGCGGCGCTCGTAGACGGGCAGCAGGCGCAGCACCGCCCCGGCCTGTTCCATCAACGTGGCTTGCACCGCCGCGAAACGCTGCGCGCCGTGCTCGGTCAGGTGCACGTCCACGCTGCGCCCGTCGCTGCCGCTGCGCACGCGCTGGACGAGCGGCGGCGTGCTGGTCTCCATACGTTTGATGAGGCCGGTCATAGTGGCGTTGGTCAGGTGGTGTTCCTCAGCGATCTGCCCGATGCGACAGCGACCACCGTGTTGGATCAACGTGCGCAGGACGAAAAACTGTGGCGGCGTCAGCTGATGCTGCGCCAGAAACACAAACAGGCGCTTCTCCAGCAGGTTCACCACTTCAAACGCTAAATTCCAGAACGTGTGAACGTCCTCGGTCAGCTCGTCCAACGCAGCGATCACTCTTTGGGGTTAATTTAGATTCAAGTATACGGCCATTTGCGCAATTCAGCATCTAACACGCTGCTTCAGCGGTTCAGCGCGCTACTCCCTGCGGGTGGATATATGGCGGGGGATGGGGCTGCGCCGCTTTTTTGCTATACTGAGAGGCAACACAGCTTAAGGAGCGTCTAACATGCGGATTGCGTCCCTGCTGCCAAGCAGCACTGAAATCGTGTGCGCGTTGGGCTTTCAGGAGTCGTTGGTGGCTCGGTCTCATGAGTGCGACTTCCCGCCCGCGGTGAAGCAGCTGCCAGCCGTCACCGCGCCCAAGTTCAACCCCGACGGCCGCAGCTATCAGATCAACGAGCGCGTGAAGGCGATCTTGCAAGAGGCCACCTCGGTGTATCGCATCGACGCTGACCAGTTGAAGGCGCTGGCCCCCGACGTGATCGTAACCCAAGCGCAGTGCGAGGTGTGCGCGGTCAGCCTCGCCGAGGTAGAGCGCGTGGCGTGCGAATGGCTCGACATGCCGGCGCAGATCGTGGCACTAGAGCCAAACGCACTCGCTGACGTGTTCCAAGACATCCAGCGCGTGGCGGAGGCGCTGAACGTGCCCGAGCGCGGCCATGCGCTGGTGGCCGCCCTGCGGCAGCGCATGGCCGACATCGCCGACCAAGCCAGCGCCCTGCCCAAGCCGACCGTTGCCACCATCGAATGGATCGACCCGCTCATGGCCGCGGGCAACTGGATGCCCGAACTGGTCGAGCTGGCCGGCGGGCGCAACCTGCTAGGCCGCGCCGGGGAACACTCCCCGTGGCTGACGTGGGACGAGCTGGCCGCCGCTGACCCTGACGTAATCGTGATCTTGCCCTGCGGCTACGACATCCCCACGACCGAGCGCGAGCTGCCTGCCCTCACCCAGCACCCACGCTGGCAGACGCTGCGCGCGGTGCGAGCCGGGCGCGTCTACCTCACTGACGGCAACCAGTACTTCAACCGCCCCGGGCCGCGCCTCGTCGAATCGCTGGAGATTCTGGCGGAAATCTTGCACCCGCGCCGCTTCAACTTTGGCCATCAAGGCAGTGGCTGGCGCATACTGGAGCCGACCAAAGCGTTAGGGTGAGGGGCGCGCTCCCACCACCAGCGGCGCGTCCACAGCAGCAGCGCGAACATAGCAAGGGGCAGCGGCAGAAAGAGCGAGGGGTGCTCCAAGCTGCCGCGCCCCTGAATGGTGAGCGCAAACTGCGCCCAATGAAAGACAGTCCCCCCCACCAAGATGACGACCACGGTGGCGCCCCCCCATCGGCGGCCTGCCTGTTGAAGGTAGGCGATTATCGCTAGGTTGAACACTACAAAGTGCGGCGTCGCCGTTCGTGCGGCGATGAGGTGCGTTACAACCAGCGTCATCAAGACCACCCACAGCCAGCGCTCGGCCTGCCGCTGCACGAGCAGGCTGTACCACCCCCACAGCATGGGCAGCGCAAAGCCCAGCGTCAGCAGCCACTCGAGGTCAACGCCGAACAAGCTAGTGGTGAGGATCCACGCGGGCGAGCCAGTGTCCGGGTAAGCGGCAGCGGTGTACTGGGGGTATAGGCGCACCTGCTCTACCCAAGCGCCGAACCAATCCGGTTGAGCGATGAACGAGGCCAGCATCAAGCCGCTGAACGTCAGGGCAAACGCTGCGACGAAGCGCGTCCGCCGCTCGCGCAGCGCCCACAGCAGCAGCAGCGGCACGATCAGATAGCCCATCTGGGGCTTGAGCGTCGAAAGCGCCAGCGCCGCCCCGGCGAGTGCGTCGCGCTGTTTGACCAGCCCCCACACTGTGACGACTTGCAGCAGGTAGACGAGGTGGCTGGGCTGGCCGAGCAGCAGGCCGCGCGCGGCGAAATAGTCGAACAATGCCCACAACAGCAGCACCACCAGCAGCAGTGGGGCCGGTCGCCAGCGATAGAGGTCAAGGATGAGCGCGAGCGCCGTCAACAAGCAGGCCTGCAAGAACACCAGCCACACTGCCGAGGCCCACGCATAGTCTAGAAACACCAGCGGCCACATCACGAACGCCGTGTAGAACGGGTACACGAAAAAGCCCGGGTCTTCATTCGCCACCACAGGGCGACCGTAGATGCGCTGCTGGATGTTCAGGCTGGCTTCGTCGCTGTAGGGGCTGACGCCATCCACGAAGAAGGAGCGCGCCCCCTCCCAACGCGACAGAAAGTCGTTCATGCCCGGCACGCGCGACGTGAACAGGTTGTGCGTCAGGGTCACCGCGGCAGTGAGGGTGGCCATGAGCAGCAGGCCAAGCAGCAGCCGGCGAAGCAGGTCAAAGGTCTTCAAGGCGTGGCGTTCCTTCTGATGGAGACCACAACAATCTTACCGCATCGGCGCTTTTTTGCGCCCCCTTTGACGCGCTGTGCGAATTGCAGGTATGCTGTAAGCAGCCGGCAAGTTAAAGGAGAGCGCGTTTGCAATCAGGGCTGATCGTGCGGGAACAGAGCGGTTTCTACTGGGTTGAAACCGCGGGGGGCGCGGTGGTGCGCTGTCGGCTGCGCGGGCGGCTGAAGGAAGACGCCCAAACGACTGACATCGCGGCCATCGGCGACCGTGTCGAGATTTCACTCGTCGAAGAGGACGGCACAGACGAGCAGAACGGCGTGATCGAAGCGGTACACCCGCGCACAAGCGTCATCTCGCGCGCTGTCCGCACCGAGGGCAAGCGCGGCGCCGGCCAAGCCCAACGCGAGCATGTGCTGATTGCCAACGCGCAGCAAGCCTTTTTCGTGCTGGCCCCGCGCCAGCCGGCCCCCAACTTCCGCATGTTGGATCGACTGCTCGTAGCGGGCGAGCGCGCCGCCATCGACATCACGATTGTCGTCAACAAGGCGGACTTGAGCGATGCGCCAACGCTCGACGCGCTAACCGCCCCCTACCGTGCGATGGGCTACGCGGTGCTCTACACGAGCGTGCTGCGTGGGGACGGCATCGACGCGCTGCGCGAGCGGCTGCGCGGGCACATCAGCGTGTTTACAGGGCAGTCCGGCGTGGGCAAGACCAGCCTGCTGAACGCCATCCAGCCCGGGCTAGGGCGCGCAGTGAAAGCCATCAGCCAGACGAGCGAGGAAGGCCTGCACACCACCCGCGACAGCGCCTTGATTCGGCTGGAGGGCGGCGGCTATCTGGCTGACACGCCCGGCATCCGCCAGATGCTGCCGTTCGACGTAGAACCCGACGAGCTAGACGGCTACTTCCGCGACATTGCCGCTGTGCTCGGGGAGTGCCGCTTCAACAACTGCACCCACACCAAAGAGCCGGGCTGCGCCGTGCGGCGGGCGGTCAAGGCCGGGCGCATCGCGCGCCACCGCTACGACAACTTCCTCCACCTGCGCGAGGAACTGCGCGAGGGCTACATCACCTACGATCTGTAAGCGGCATGGTCTCATTGGTCTACCGTGGACATATAATTCCACGTCTGCAATCATTAGCATGGTTGCAGATGGTTACAGTGAGTTCAAGCAGAGGAATACCTACCATGAGTCAAAATGGAAACCACGTAAACGGTGAGACAGGCACAGAGCTGAGCAAGCGCGGCCTCGCGCAGATGCTCAAGGGCGGCGTCATCATGGACGTCGTGACGCCTGAGCAGGCCAAGATCGCCGAAGATGCCGGAGCCTGCGCGGTGATGGCGCTGGAGCGCGTCCCGGCGGACATCCGGCGGCAGGGCGGCGTGGCGCGCATGAGCGACCCCGACATGATCGAAGGGATCATCAAAGCCGTCACGATCCCCGTCATGGCCAAAGCGCGCATCGGCCACTTCGTCGAGGCGCAGATCCTGCAAGCGTTGGGGGTGGACTACATCGACGAGAGCGAAGTGCTGACGCCCGCCGACGAAGAGCATCACATTGACAAACGCAAGTTTGTTGTGCCGTTCGTCTGCGGCGCGCGCAACCTCGGCGAGGCGCTGCGACGCATCAACGAGGGCGCAGCCATGATCCGCACGAAAGGTGAGGCCGGCACAGGCAACGTCGTCGAGGCCGTCCGCCATGCGCGCGCAGTGATGGGCGAAATCCGCCGCATTCAGACCATGGCCGAGGAAGAGCTGTACGCCTACGCGAAAGAGATCCAAGCGCCCTACCACCTCGTGCTCGAGACGGCCAAGCTGGGCCGCCTGCCGGTGGTGAACTTCGCCGCGGGCGGGGTGGCTACCCCAGCCGACGCCGCGCTGATGATGCAGCTCGGCATGGACGGCGTCTTCGTCGGCAGCGGCATCTTCAAGAGCGGCGATCCTGCTAAGCGCGCTGCGGCCATCGTGAAAGCCGTGACGCACTACAACGACCCGCACATCCTCGCAGAGGTCAGCCGCAACCTCGGCGAGGCGATGGTTGGCATCAACATCGACACCCTGCCCGAGGCCGAGAAAATGGCCGGCCGCGGCTGGTAGTGCGCTGAACTCCCCCTTGTCTAACTGAATCGCCCTCCGTGTGGAGGGCGATTTTTTATAACTTTTTACAACTTAAAACGAAAGAAACCTTTACGATGTTAAATAGTGCTCAATTTATCAAAGGCGTTGTATTTATGAATATCCGTTGGTTTGTGCTGCTGGCGTCGTTGGTGCTGGTGGCAATCGGAGCTGTGATGGCCCAAGATGACGCGGGCAAGGTGAACGACCCGGGCTTCAACGAGCGCGCAAATGCGTGTTTCACTGGGGGGGTCGCTCGAAGGCAAGTGCCACACGACCGATGCTGACCGGGACGGGGACATCGATCAACTGGACGTCGATTTTATGTGGTGGTGCGGTTGGTATCTCATCCGCATCGAGTACAAGCAGCTTCCCCCCTCAGCCGCGCCGGAGGGCTGCTACTTTGAGCCTGCGCCACCGCCTGCCCCTGCGCCACCGCCTGCCCCTGCGGCAGCGCCCACGGAAACGCCCATCGATGATTGCCCGCCATTCGACGACGAGAGACCAATGTCCTTGCCGATGGTTCGCCCTCTCTTCTCCAACGAGATCGTTGATCCCTGCGATTATTACTGGCGGGATTGATGAATACTGGTACGACTAGCTAGACTGAAGCCGCCACGGAGCGTGGCGGCTTTTTTATTTTACAAGTTCAACGCGGGACGGTGACCCCGCGTGCCGTGAAGAAGTTCACCTGTGACGAGCTGAGCGTCCCGCCCAGTTCGATGAAGCGGCGTAGATCGGCCTCCGCCGCGCTCGTGTTCCCGATAGCCACATAGCCATACGCCCGATTCAGATAGCCGAGGGCGCTCTGGGGGTTCAAGTCGATGGCGCGATTGTAGTCGGCCAGCGCGAGGTCAAATTGGCGCAGGCTCTAGTCATCATACTACAAATATTAAATTTGCTGCGGAATTACCATAGATAAAGTAAGCGTTATATTGTTGTGAGATGAGACGCGCACGAAGGGTGATGGCGCATCCAAACTTAGTAGTATGCGTGATACAATGGTAGTCAGAGCGTGTATTTGTCAAGTTGACCATTATGTGGTTCACTTATAGTCAGAATCTCTGTCATGATTGCGATTGACGCGTCCCATGCAACCAACCTTCGCTGACCTTGAACTGCTGGCAGAAGTGTCTAGCTTGCTGAACCATACTGAGGTTGACGCGGTGCTCAGCCGCGTGATCGAGCTGTGCGCGCGCTCAGTGGGAGCCAGACGGGTGAGCATGTTCCTCCACACTGACGGTGAGGTTGACTGGAACCACGTGTTCACCATGCGCAACCTTGAAGGCCACGAGACGATCAAAGTCGTGACAAAGGTGCTGGATGACGGGTTTGCAGGCTGGGTTAAACGAAATCAACGCGGCGACATCATCACCGACACAACCCAAGATCCCCGCTGGATCACCTTCCCCGACGACACGACGCCGGTGCGCTCGGTGATGTGTGTGCCCTTCATGGATGAAAACGACGTGGTCGCAGTCGTGACGTTCGTCCACGAAGCCCCCCATCACTTCACGCCTTATCACCTGCGGCTGATGACCATCGTCGCTAACTTGGCGACGATTGCCATCCGCAACGCGCAGCTCTTCAGCCGCCAGATTCAGCAGCGGCGGCAGCTTCAGACCATCCTTCAGTCGATCCGTGATGTGCTGATCGTTTTAAACCAGCACGGGGAAATCGTGCTCACAAATGAGGCGGCCCTGCCGCTGCTGGGCAAAGAGTCTATCGAGAGCACCTTTTACACCGCGCTGCGCCAGTATCTGAGCGTGGATGAGGTATTCGAGCCGATCCTCGACGTGTTGAAACACCCACAGGCCAACCACACCTCCGTTTGGTCGTTTGAGGCCTACTCGCGCCGCCACAAGCTGGACTTCCAAGTGACGATGTCGCACTGGAGAGAGCCAATGCGCGGCGACATCGGCTATGTGATCGTGATGCACAACGTGACCGAGCTGAAAGACCTCGCGCGCTTCAAGGACGAGATGCTGCGTGTGGCCACCCATGACCTGCGCAGCCCGCTGGCGCTCATCACCGGCTACGCTGACATGATCCTGATGGACACGCCCGATGAAAACTCGCCGGTAGTCGAATACGTGGACATCATCCGCCGCTCGGTCGAGCGTATGGGCGCGTTGATCGAAGACCTGCTGCGCGTGGAGCGCGTGCGCAGCAGCCCGCTAGAGCTGCAAGCGCGCATCGACCCTGAATCGCTCGTGCGGCAGGTGATCGTCAACATGCGCCTCTCAGCCGAGGCCAAACAGCAGCACCTCGTGCATGAGCTGCACTTGGATAAAGTCCCCTTCATCATGGCAGATACGGTGCTGCTGCGCCAAGCGATGGAAAACCTCGTCAGCAACGCCGTCAAATACACGCCCAACGACGGCACTATCACCCTGCGGGCGTGGTACGACGACGCGCGTTTCTACTTCAGTGTGCAAGACACCGGCATCGGCATCGCGCCAGAGCACCAAGCCCGCGTCTTTGAGTCGTTTTATCGCGTCCCCGGCCTAGCGCAGATGGAAAAAGGCAGCGGGCTGGGCCTAAGCCTCGTCAAGAACGTGGTCTTGCGGCATCAAGGGGACGTCTGGCTCGAAAGTAAATTGGGGAGCGGCAGCGTGTTCGGCTTCTGGGTTCCACTGGCGCAACCTATCCATCCCTAACTCACCGCCGGCGCAGATAGGCCGCACGGATGACCAGTGAATTAGTTGATCCTGTTGAAAAACTCAAGAACGCGCTCGCTCAAGTGCGTGAACACCGCGCGCTGTTCACAGAAGAAGCTTTCTCAACCATCGTCACATCGCTGCTAGAGCGCATCCGCCACTTGCAGGTGGCCAGCACCGCCAACCCAGCCGACGAGATCCGCTTGGTGACGGTGTTGTTCGTCGACGTGGTGAACTCAACGGGCATGGCGCAGGCGATGGACACCGGCGACTTCAAACAGATGCTGGAAGAAGCGCACCGGCGCATGGCGCATCTTGTGTTGGAATGGGATGGAACCATCGGCCAGTACCTCGGCGATGGCATCTTGGCGTTTTTCGGCGCACAGCGTAGCCGCGGCGACGATGCTATCCGCTGTGTGGCCTGTGCGCTGGCCATCCAGCAAGAGATCGACCACTTCGCCAACGAAGTGTTCCTGAGCTACGGGGTGGAGTTCGCCATCCGCATCGGGAT
Source organism: Anaerolineae bacterium (assembly GCA_034432435.1). Taxonomy (GTDB): domain Bacteria; phylum Chloroflexota; class Anaerolineae; order Aggregatilineales; family Phototrophicaceae; genus JANWYT01. The sequence continues at coordinate 16,649 of DAOUBS010000175.1, read as the reverse complement.
CAGCACAGGGCGCGTGGTGGTCGGGATGGTGGGCACGATGGACCGTCAAGAGTTGCTAGCGTTGGGGCCAGCCACCAACCTTGCCGCGCGGCTGCAAGCGCAGGCCCCGCCCGGCACGATTTACATCGACAGCGCCACCCAAGCGCGGCTGCGTGGCCAGTTCCGCTTGCAAGCCCGTCCGCTGCTGCGCGTACGCGGCTTTGATGATCCGGTGCTGGTGTATGAGGTGTTGGGGCGGCGCGAGACCGTCGCCTCGTCGTTGGTGCAGACTTCGCTAGCAGACTTGCCCGTGCCGCTCATTGGGCGGGAAGATGTTCTGACGGAGATCGCCGCGGACATCTTAACCGCACTGCAAGACTCGCGGCTGCACACGGTGCTGTTGGTGGGTGATATTGGGATGGGCAAAAGCCAACTCCTGCAAGAGACCCTCGACAAGCTCGAAAGCAACCGCTTCTTGCAGATGCAGATGGTCGCCCAGCACGAGTTTCAGATGAAACCCTATAACCTGCTGACGGACTTCTTGACGCGCTTTTGCAACCTGACCGACCAGATGACCCAGCAGGAGATAGTCGAACGTATCGTCAATACCATCACCGGCGCGTGGGAAGACCCGCGCGCCGCCCAAGCCGCGGAACTGATGGGCTACTTGGCAGGATATGGCTTCCACAACAGTCCTTATGTCAATCGGCTGATAGCACAGGGGATCATCGACGACCCGCGCAATCACCAGCTGATTACGCAGTTCGTCCGTGGTCTACTCGAGCAGACTCACATGCCGGTGCTGATCGTGGTGGATAACCTGCAATGGGCCGATTTAGGCAGTGTGCGCCTGTTGGAGATGATGGCGCAAGAGCTGCACGACTGCCCGATCACGATCCTGATGGCCGCGCGCCCCGGCTTCGACGAACTCCACCCCGATTTCATGAAAAGCTACGCGCATTATCATCGGATTCAGTTGGAGGGCCTGAGCGACGACACCACACGCCGCATGGTCGAGACCATCCTCAAGCCGATTGAGCGCGTGCCGCCGCACGTCATCGACACCATTGTAGAGCGCGCGCAGGGCAACCCCTTATTTGTGATCGAGTTCTTGTCGATGCTGTTCGAGAACGGCGTGTTCGATCGAGGGCACGATGGCCGGTGGCGCTTCAACCTCGTCTTGTACGACAGTTCCTACAACATACTGCCGACCGGGCTGGTGGAGGTGATCCAGTCGCGCTTGGACGACATCGAGCCGAACGCGCGCCAAGTCGTCCAGCTTGCCGCCGTCATCGGCCAAACGTTCTGGAAGAGCATCCTTGATGAGCTGGCCAATGGTGACCAGAGCGAGGCGCTCGACCTGTTGCAAATGCGCGGCCTCATCGCGCGCGACTCTGAAACGGCCTTTGAGGACGACCCGCAGTACAGCTTTCGCCACTCGCTCTACTGTGATGTGGCCTATGAGATGGTTCCGCGCTTCCGCCGTGAGCAGCTCCACCGTCAGATCAGCACGTGGATGATCGGGCGCGTGGCAGGGAAGCCAGAATTTTTTAACTTGCTGGCGGGGCATTTCCGCGCGGCTGGTGAGACAGAAGCGGCGCTCTTCACGTACTTAGAGACGGTACAAAGCCACCTCTATGCTAACCGCTACAGCGAGGCGCTCAAGACCGTTGAGCAGGGGCTAGCGCTGGGGCGCAGCCTGTCCCGTGAGCAAGCCATCGGCCCAACGGCGCAGTTGTGGACGCTGCAAGCGCAGGCGCTGGCGGCGCTGCGCCGCTACAGCGAGGCGGCGGCCAGCGCGCAGTCCGCGCTGCGGCTGTTCGATGAGATGCCCAGTGACGCGCTGCGGCCCCAGCGTGTGGCGGCGCTGCGACAATTAGCGATTGCACACACCGCCCTCGGTGAATATGCGCTCGCCCGTGAGGCGATCACCGCTGCCCACCACACCGTTGACCCTACCGATCACACCCATTGGCACGCTGTCCGCATCGAGATGGCCAACCTCGAGATGCAGACCGGTCAGCTCAAGGTCGCTCTGAATTACGCCCAGCAGGCTTTGACCAGCGCGCGCAAGCTCACGCAGACCAGCTTGCTGACCTCGGTGCTGCCGATCTTGGGGGTGATCTACATCGACCTCGGCAAATTCGGGCAAGCGCTGATGGCCTTTGAGGAAATGTTGGAGATCGACAAGCAGCTAGGCTTCATTGGCGAACAGCGGTTTGACTTGCGCAGCATCGGGCGCATCTACCTCGACCTGCACCTATATGATCGCGCGCAGCAGGCGTTTGAGGCCGCCGCCGAATTACAAGACCGCCTCAGGGACGAAGACCCCTTCTTGGTGGCGTTTCAAGCGGTGCTCTTGGCGCGCCGCGGCGACCCTGCCCGCGCCGCCGCACAAATCGAACGGATGGCTATGACAGTGCTCGGCCACTTCCGCCAGCAGCTTCTGACGATCTTCTGGCTCGACGTGCTGCTGATGAACGAGTCGTTTGGCCGTGTTGCCGAGATCGCCGCTGATCTGGTCGAACGCACGAGCAAGCACAACGCACTGATGTATGCCCGCGCGCAGATCCGCCTCGGCTACGCGCAGGCGCGCCTCGGTCTGCCGTCTGGGTTGGCGCTGCTGCGCGAGGCGCTCTACTATGAGCAGCTGAACGGCGGGCGCGACGTGGTGCAGGGGTATCTATGGCTGGCGCAGGTTGACCACGGCCATGAAGACGCTGCCTATCAGCAGGCCGCACATGCCTTGTACGATCTTGCGCGGGACTTAGCGCCGCGTTCCGAGCTGCGGTCAGCTTTTTTACAGACGCCTTTCGTGCAGCAAGTATTGACGCGCACCGCCACCGGCGCCACAGCGTCAGACAGTGATTGAGCAAGCATCGGGCAATCGTGGAACATCTGGGCGTCGTCTCACGTTATAGTCAGGAATAGATGAAGCGATCCTCTTGAGAGCTAAGTGAGACTGTACGTCATGAAACGTGTATTGACTCTTTTATTGCTAGCGATCATGCTGATCGGGCTTGCGCTGCCCAGCGCGGCGCAGGTGCCCCAACCCGCTGATGCTGTCGTCAACACCCCCTTCTTGAACATGCGCGTGGCCCCAGACCCAACCAGCGCTCGCATTGCTGTGCTGCCCGCTGGCACGCCGATGCGCCTCGTCGCGCGGGATGCCGCCGGGCGCTGGGTGCAGGGCGTGCTCAACACCGGCGTCAGCGGCTGGGTCAACGCTTCCTTCTTGCTGGTGTTTGTCAACATCAACGCGCTGCCGATTGGCATCCCTAGCCAAGTTGTGCCACCGCCCCCCCTCACCGGCTTGGCGACGGTCAACACCGGCGCGCAGAACGTCCGCAGCGGCCCCGGCGCCAACTTCAGCATTATCGACCGCTTGCGGCGCGGTGACGTCGTGACGCTAGTTGGGCGCAACGGTGACGCGCGCTGGGTGCAGGTCGTGACGAGCAGCGGCGTCAACGGCTGGATGAGCGCGCGCTATCTGCTGCCCAACATCGCCATCGTCAACCTGCCTGTGACTAACCCGACGGGGGTCACGCCAGGGTTTGTCGAACCAGTGCCCAGCGGCGGCACGGCAGGCATCGTGACTGCGAGCGCCCTCAACGTGCGGTTGGGGCCGGGGGTGCACTTCCGCAGCATTGCGCGGCTAACGCGGGGGACAGGCGTCAACCTCAGCGGGCGTAATGTCGCGGGCAATTGGCTGCTCGTGCAATTGGCTGATGGCCGCACCGGGTGGGTGAACGCCTCCTTTATCAGCACGGGCTTCCCCATCAGCAGCCTGCCCGTGCGCGGGTGAAGCCTCATCCCCTAACCCCTTCTCCACTGAGAGAAGGGGGCTTGCCATACCCGCGGGAACAGAAAAACGGACAGGGCAGGCCCTGTCCCTACGATGCCGCGTCTGCAGGGGCTTCAGCCGCGGGCGTGGCTCAAGGGCGTTCGGGGTCGTCGTCCGGCGAGGGTGACACGGGCGGCGTCCTGTCTGTGATCGGGCGCGGCGGAACGGGCGGCATGGTTCCTGTGATTGGGCGCATGGGGGCGGGCGTGACCGGCGGTATGGTTCCTGTGTCGGGGCGCAGCGGTGGGCGCGGCGGCGCGTAGGGGCTGCGCGGCGGAACGGGCTGCGGCTTGGGGCGCAGGAAGAGCACGTAGAGGATGATCCCCAACGTGAGCATGACCGCCACCACCACCGCTGACCCGATGCCCGCCACGAACACACGCTCTACTGCAAAGCGCAGCTCAGCCGGCGTCAGCGTGCCGAGGGCCGGGGTCGGCGGCGGCAGTTCCACCATGAGCCGCTCCATGCCCACATCAAACACCACCGGCACGGCGCTCCCGCCGACGCTCGTCACGAACACGCTGTCTGTGGTCGGCTCATACGCTGCGCTCACCACGCTGACGGTATACTGCCCGGCGGGCAGCCGCGCAAAACACACGCGCCCGCTGCTGCCGGTCGGCGCGTCGTCAATGAGCGCTGTCTCAATAATGATCCCTTCAGCGTTGGCGAGGTTCACGCCCACATCGCGCGTGATGAATGGGTCGCCGGCGTCCAGTACGCCGCGTTCCCCGCGATCTTCGTACAGCCGCACACAAATCTGAGCGTTGTCTTGGGCCTGCGCCCGGGGGGCGCTCAGGCTCAGCCCCACAATGACCAGACTCAGCACTACCAGTCGCATCAGCTGCCCTCTTAGCCTAAACGCCGCACAGCCAGAAAGACCAACGTGCCGCCGACCACCACAAAGGCCGCGCCGACCATCACCAGCACGCCCGCCACGCTCTCTAGATTAGCCGCGCCGCCGGTAGTGGCCTCGTTGAGGGCCGGGGCGGCGTCGCCGGCGGTGTCAGGGGTAGGGACGGCGGCGGTCGTCAGGCCTTCGGCTGCGCCGAACTGCAACCGGAAGGACGTACCCGCCTGCACGCTGACCACGAGTGAGACTGGCGTCGTCAGGCCGAAGCCGGGCGGCGGCGTGCCGACGACGGCATAGCTGCCAGTCTCAAGATCAGTGAAGCAGAACGGCTCGCTCACCCCGTTGGTGCGGTAGGCGCTGATGTCCACGCCGTCGCGCCGCAGCGTGATCACGCCGTCCGCCAGCAGCCCCTCGCCCACATTCTGGACACGGTTCTGGTTCTCGTCGTTGAACATCAACACGCAGATGCTGGCTGTCGTGGCCAACGGGTCAGCGGTTTGCCCCTGCACGACGGGGGCGCTGGGCGCGTCGTTGGGGGTCAGCGGGGTGTTGACGAACGTGGGCGTAGGCGGCGGAGTCGTCGCCGTCGGTGTGCTGGTGGGCAGGGGGGTGTTCGTCGGTGGGGGCTGGGTTGGCAGCGGCGTCGGCGAGTTCAGCGCCGCCACCACCGTTGGATTGGCGACAATCCCTGAGCCGGCGCGGGTGGGCAGCGCGCCAGCTTGCGTTGGGAAAGCGGGCAGCGCGCCGACGGTAGCAGTGGGCGCGGGGCGGGTGTTAGTGGCGGTCGGGGTGGGCGGCGGCGCGTCGCCGATGATGATCTTCTGGCCGACGAACAGGATGCTGCCAGGGATGTTGTTCAACTGGCGCAGCTCGTCGAGCGAGACGCCGTAAGCCACCGCGATGGCCGCCAGCGTGTCCCCCGCCACCACGGTATGGACGATCTTGCCGTTCTCAATCGTCCCCTGCCGCGCCACGAAGGCCGCAAACTGTGGGACGGGCGTGCTGGTGGCCACAGGGGGGACGTTCACCGCGCCGCCATCGCCGCTGGGGGCAGTGGGCGTGCCTGCGCCGGTCACGATCAGCGCGGCGTTGTCCATGTAGATGCTGTTGGGGCCGCTGGGGCCGTTGGGGGTGTCTTGGGTGGCGAAGATGAAGACCGTCACGCTGCCAGCCGGAACCGTTGTTTCAACCGTCAGCTCTTGCCACGAGTTCACGCTGGTGTTGAACGGCGACCACACGATGCCGGGCGCGGCAGCGTTGCCGCCGACGTTGCTGCCGATGCCGATGCGCGCGCGCGCCCCTGTGCCGGGGCCGTTCTCTATGTAGACGCGGACGCTGGCGCGCAGCGTCGTGCCGTTAGGGAGGTCGTTTACCACCTGATAGGCCGCCGCGGTGAACGTCCCGCCGGAGCGCCCGATCTCTTGTGAGAAGCCACCGCTCAGTTTGAAGTCGCCGCTGTGGGGATAGGCCAGCGGGTTGATGTTCTGCCATGACTCGGTGCGCGGCGTCAGCGCGCGCCAACCAGCCCAACCTTCCGCGAAGTTGAAGTCTGGGTCGCCTAGCGAGGCCGTGTAGCGACCGAACTCGCCAAACTGTTCAAACCCCGGGTTGACCAGCAGGTTTTGCTGCGCGTGGGTCAGCGGTACAAGGACTGTGCTCAGCAGCAGCACCAGCGCAAGGAGTAAAGTATTTGTCGGGCGTGGCATCACTGTGTGCCTCCATTTATGTTACACTGTGTGGCGCGGCGCGGCGGCTCACGCGGCGCTCAGTATATCAGAGGCACACAGACAGAATCAACCATGCCCAAACGAGATCAGTTTTTTGCTGACCTTGCGCCGCAGGGGCGGCAGGCGGCGCTGCTGCTGGCGCAAGTGGGCGGCATGCCAACGGAGCTTCAGCTCGTCGTGCAGGTGGCGCAGTTCGACGAGGCGGCTGAAGGCCTGCGCCCTGTGCGGACGTACATCGTGCGCGTCTTGGGCGCGCTGGAGCATCGCATCACCAACCTCGGCACGACCACCGACGAGGTGACGCTGACGGACGATCACCCGCTGCTCTACGCCTACAGCAGCCCCGCTGCGGCGCTCTTCTTCCGCGGCAGCCCGGCCAACCCCGCCCTGCTCGCGCTCGACATCGCGCAGGAACACGCCTTGACCTTCCGCGGCTGGCGGCACTTCCCGGACTATCTCAACACGAGCGCGCCGCTGCTGACGCTGCTCGCGTCTGGCGGCGGCTTGTTGGGGCAGATGCCGCTGCCGCTGGCGGAACGGCTGGCGCGCGCGCTGGCAGCCCACAGCCTTGAAACCAAGCTCATGCAAGACGCCCCGCCCGCCCGCCCACCCGTGCCCGGTCAACAGCTGCAAGCCCTCGTGCTGGGCGAGAGCTACTTCCTTAGTTGGGCCTTCTCGTTTGACGAGATGGGCAAAGCCTAAGCGACGGAGAGGCAGGCCGCGCCCTGCCCGCAAGCCGCATCAGCGCGCGCCCGCCTCCAGCCATTTGGGGTTGGCCACCTCAAGTTGTTCGGTGGCGCAGGCCTTGAGGTGGCGGAAGAGTGGGGCGCTGTCGTCGTGGCGGCCTGCGCGGATCTCGGCGCACAGGGCGCGGTTGCGCTCGGTGAGGGCCGCGCGGCGCGCGGTTGGCTCCGTCGGCAGCGGCTGCTCTCCTAGCAGCAGGTTAAGCCGCTCCCATTCTGCGCGCAGGTGCAGCTCGTTGAGGGTCAGCTCGCGCTCAGCGATTTTGAGCACGTTGGCCGCCACAAGCGTTTGAAAGTATAACTTGTGGTTGAGCGTCTTGGCGGCTGGGATGACGGCGGTTTCAAGGTGATGGCGCACAGCGGCCAGCAGCTCACTCAGCGTGGGACGGTCATACATCGGGTGGGTCTCCTCGTTCATCCGTAGTCGGCTGGATAACCTGTTGATAAAACGTCTCCCACGCGCTGGCAAAGTTGCGCTGGAGGTCGTAGACGACGTGCGCGCCGGTCTGCTCGATCTGTGGGGCCAGCGGCGGCAGAAAGTCCTCAAACGTCTTCTCCACAAAGTAGAGCATCTCATAGGCCTCCAACGTCGCGTGATAGCGATGCCCTAACCACGACAAGCTGTAGAGGGTGACGATCAAGACGACGACGATCACAGGCGGCCACGGCGTCATCACCAGCAGCGATGAGACGAACGTCGGCAGCCACAGCACGTCCAGCAGGTAAGTGAGCTTCATCCGCGAGCGCAGGGTGATCTGCGTCAGGTCGCGGTCGCGCTTGAACACCCCGGACATGATGGTGACCGTGGAGGTGCGATGCGCGTAACGCCATGACTCTTTGGCGTTGGTGGTCATCAAGAAGCCCGCCGACTGCGCTTGCAGGTAGTAACGCCGTCCGCCAGCGAACACGTTGCGCAGGTGCAGGCGCTCGGTGCTGGGGCGCGCGGCGGTCTGTAAGGCTTGCAAGGCCATAGGCGGGGGCAGGGTGATTGTGAGCTGCGTCGGCGCGTGCAAATACCACAGGCGCGCTAGCAGCGCCTCACGCAGGCGCAGTAGCAGGCCGGAAGACGGTTGGGGGATTTGCCCCTTCTTAGCGTGGGTGTCTGTGGCCATCAACACGCATCGATACACACAATCAAACTTTATTATATCGCAAAGCAGGGCGCGGTGGGGGCTGCATCTGTGGGGGATGAGTGGGCGTGCCCGTGCCCCCACAGCGTAGCCTTGTCGTGGGTCAACGCAGCGGATGGAGTGTGATATAATGCCGCGGCGGCAACGAAAGGGGTTAGCAATGCGCATTCCCGGCTGGTTTCTCGGCCTGTTCAGTTTTTTGGGCTTGATCGTTCTCACGGGCGTCTGCTCGTTCGTGTTCTACGGCGGTGTGCGCGCGCAGGTCATCCAAGCGTGGGATCGCGGCTTGCAGGTGGATTCCCCTGCGCAGATCGTGCAGGTGCTGCTCAACCCGTCCGAGTTCAGCACAGCGACGCCTGCGCTGGCCGCGCTCAACGCCACTGCCACGATCACCCCGATCAGCGTGCTGCCGTCGCCCACGCCAGAGGCGGATGCGCTGGCGGCGATCACCCCCGACGCCCCCCCGACGATCTCACCCCCCCCAGCCGAACCCAGCGCCACGCTCGACCCGCTGGCGCAGTATCGGTGGGACGACCCGCGCCAGATTCGGATCATGCTGCTCGGGATCGACGAGCGGCGCGGCTTCGACACCGATCGCGCCTATCGCACCGACACGATCATCCTGCTCAACATCGACCCTGTGCGGCGCACAGCAGGCCTCGTCAGCTTCCCACGTGACCTGTGGGTGAGCATCCCCAACTTCTCCCAAGAGCGGATCAACACCGCGAACTTCATCGGCGACAACGTCAACTACCCTGGCGGCGGTGGCCCGCGCCTGCTGATGGACACGATCGCGGCTAACTTCGGCGTCAAGGTCGATAAATACGTCCGCATCAACTTCACCGTGTTCGAGAGCGTAGTGGAGGCTGTTGCGCCCAATGGGGTTGAAATCTGCGTGCGCGAGCCGATCGACGACCCCACGTACCCCGATGCCGGCTACGGCACGATCCGCGTCACCTTCCAACCCGGCTGCCAGATGCTCGACCCAGTGCGCCTGCTGCAATACGCCCGCACGCGCAAGACACAAGGCGGCGACTTCGACCGCGCGCGCCGCCAGCAAGAGGTACTCGACGCGCTGCGCGCCCAAGTGCTCAGCGCCGGCGGCGTGGCTAACTTCCTCACCCAGATCCCACGCCTGTGGAACGAGCTGGCCGACAGCTACGACACCAACATGGCGTTGGACGAGCTGATCCGACTGGGCTTCTTGATGGGCGAAATTCCCAGCGAGAACATCCAGTTCAAGGTGATCGACCAGAACTACATCGCCGCGTTCGGCAACGCCCCCGACGGCAGCGATGTGCTCATCCCAAACACGGGGGCGATTGCTGCGCTCATCCAGAGCGTGCTCTACCCGCGTCCAGAAGTCACACAGGGGGACTTGTTCGCGCGCGCCCAAGCGGAAAATCAGCCGATTCGCGTCTTTAACGGGACGGACATCGCCGGCCTTGCCGGGCGCGTGCAGGAATGGCTCATCGGGCGCGGGGTGCGCGTGGAGGGGGTGGGCAACGCCCCGGCGCACGCCAGCCAGCCCACCCTCATCAAGACCTACGGCCCCGCGCGCTGGACGGCGGAATACCTCGCTGATTTGATGGGCCTCACGCCCGATCGCATCGTTCAAGGCACGGATGGTCTGGCGACAACGGGCGTCGTGATCGTCGTCGGGCCGGATGTCCAGTCGCTGCTAGGCCAGTAGGGGGCAGGCCTGTCGCGTCGTGATAGGCCTCCCCCCACCCCCGCATCGGTGAAACCAACGGGCAGGGCCTGCCCTGTCCTGTTCGTTTTTGCCTACGAGCGAATCTCACGCCTGTGGGCAAAATGCGCTATCATCGTAAGGGTAATCTCCTTGAATCTGAGAAGGATGTATCCGATGCGAACTGTGCTGCGCTGGATCTTTCGTCTGCTGACGCTGCGGGCGCTGTGGCGTATGCTGCGGCGCGGCAGGTCCAATCAACGAGCGCGGCGCAGACGTTGAGCGTCTTGCTGATATGAGAGCCTTGTTGTTGCTCGGCTGCACTTTAGGGCTGGTGGCTTGTCAGCCGTCTGCGGCGACGTTCCCACGCGCGACGCCCCTGGGATCAGCAGCGGATTTGCCGGTGGCCATCGCCGCGCCAACCCAACGGCCTAGCATGCCGACTGCCGTCCCGGAGGAAGTGATCGCCGTCGCCGATGCCGAGTACCTGCTGCTGTCGAATATCTACGAGCGCAGCGCCCCGAGCGTCGTCAGCGTCGAGGTGCGCACGTACACCGGCGACTTCACCCGCGGCAGCGGCTTCGTGCTCGACCGCGCGGGTCACCTTGTCACCAACGCGCACGTGGTGGCCAACGCGCGCGAGGTGCGCGTGGTCTTTCACGAGGGCGACACGAGCGAGGCGCGCTTGATCGGCGCTGACCCGTTCAGCGATTTAGCCGTGATCAAAGTGCCATCCGACGGGCTACGGCTGCGCCCACTGCCGATTGGCGATAGCGCGACGATTCGCGTGGGGCAGCGCGCGATTGCCATCGGCAACCCGTTCGGACTCAACGCCAGCATGAGCGTCGGCATCATCAGCGGGGTGGGGCGGGCGCTGTTCTCGGCGTCGTTGATCGAGCGCGCCCCGCTTTCAGGCTATCAGAACCCGTCGATCGTCCAGTTTGACGCCCCGATCAACCCCGGCAGCAGCGGCGGCCCGCTGCTCAACAGCGCGGGGCAAGTGGTGGGCGTGACAACCGCCATCCGCACGGACAGCGGCGTGTTCGCGGGGGTGGGCTTTGCCGTCCCCAGCCAGACGCTCAAGCGCGTCGTCCCACAGTTGATCCAGACAGGCCGCGTGGCGTACCCGTGGTTGGGCTTGTCTGTCTCACCAGAGGAAAATGGCTACAGCGTCGCTGCGCTGGCGGCGACGCTCAACCTGCCTGTGCGGCAGGGGGTGCTGGTGCGCGGGGTCACCGTTGGCTCGCCCGCTGAGCTGGCCGGCCTGCGTGGCGGGACGGCAGTCGTGGAGGTGCGTGGGCAGGCGGTGTGCGTCGGCGGGGACATCATCGTGGCGGTGAACGGCCAGCCCATCGCCAGCATGAACGACCTGAGCGCCTACTTGATCGAAAACGCCAGCGTCGGCGAGACGGTCACCCTGCGCGTCGTGCGCCATCAGCAGACGTTTGATGTGCCGGTGCGTTTGGCTGAGCGGCCGACGACCCCGCGGCCTGTCCGCGATTGTGCCGGGTGAAGCCGATGACTGGCGAGGCAAACCCACTTAACCTAGTACAATCTTGTTATATTAAGGGACATCGACAATGCTGATGAAACTGCTGGCGCGAGCCGCCGCCCCCGTCTTGAACAGCCCGCTAGTGCTGCGGCTGCGGCGCAACCACGGCCTTGAGCACGGCACGATCCACCTCCTGAACCGTCAGCGCTTCATCCTGTCGGGCGTGAGCACGCTCAGCGGCTTCGTGCTGGTGGGCGACGTGCCGACGGAAAAAGTCACCCAAGCAGTGAAGGAGGCGCTGCGGCGCTTTGGGCGCGGCGAGGCTGGGTTGGCCGTCCACCCCAACTGCGGCACAAACCTCGTCGTAACGGCGGCGCTCATGGCCAGCATCGGCGCGGTGGGCTTTGTCGGCACAAATCCGCGCCAAGCGTGGGATCGCGCCTCGCTCGTGCTGCTGGCGATGATGCTCGCAGCGGTCTTCTCGCTGCCGTTGGGGCTGTCCGTTCAGCAGCATTTCACCACCACCGGCGACATGGGCGACCTTGAGATGCTGCACGTACAGCGGCACGAGGTGCGCGTGCGGGGGCGCAAGATCGTGCTGCATCAGATCAAGACGCTGTAGCCATGAGCAAGCCGTCCCCACGCGCTTACGTCTTTCATGGCGAGGACGACCTTGGGCGCGATGAAGCCGTCCAGAAGCTGCTCAACGCGATGGGCAGCAGCCCCGAAGCCGAAATGAACACCTCGCGCTTTGACGAGAGCGCCGACGTGCCCACCATCATCAACGCTGTGCGCTCGATGCCCTTCTTGAGCGATCGGCGGCTGGTGATCGTCACCGGGCTGCTGGCGCACTTGGGGCGCAAGGGCGGCGGCGAGGCCGCCAAGAAAGCCCTTGAGCGCCTCGTGAGCGAAATCCCCCAGCTTCCGACGTACAGCCGCCTCGCCTTTATCGAGCGCGTCAGCCTCAAGCCCGATCACAAAGTGCTGCAAGCCGTGGCCGACAGCGGCGGGTTTGTCCGCGCCTATCCGCTGCCAGACGACGCGACTGATTGGATCCTCAAGCGGGCGAAGGTGGCCTACGCGCTGGAGATGGACGCGCGCACCGCCAACGCCCTTGCCAGCGTCATCGGCGGCGACCTGCGCCGCGCCGACAACGAACTGTACAAGCTGTGGTGCTACACGAACGGCGAGCGCCCCGTGACAGAAGCCGACATCGCCCTGCTCACCCCCTACGTGCCCGAGGCGAACATCTTCGAGATGGTGGACGCGCTGGCGACGCAGAACGGCAAGCTGGCCATGCGCTTGATCCACACCGCCATCCAGCAAGACCCGCGTGAGGACGGCTTCGGCATCTTTGGGATGATCGTGCGGCAGTTTCGGGCGCTGCTGCTAGCGCGCGCGCACCTCAGCAGCGGGGGCCGCCGCCGCGACCTGCCCAACCTGTTGAAGATGCACCCCTACGCCGCCGAAAGAGCCGAGAAACAGTCACGCGCCTTCACCCTCGAGCAGCTGGAGGCCATCTACCGCCGCCTGCAAACCTACGACGAGGACATGAAAACTGGCAAGATCACCCCGCTGCTGGCGCTCGATCTGCTGGTGGCGTCGCTGTCCAAGTAGGGGCATGACGTGTCGTGTCCGCGGCGAACGCTTGCACAGGCCTCCCACGAAGGCAGTATACAGTCGATTGGCAGGAAATTTGGGAAAAATTCAACCATGTATACCTCTGACACCCCCATGCACACCCGCAGCAGCCTTGCCGCCGAGTTTCAGCGCGCGGGGCTGAGGGCGGGTATGGCCGTAATCGTCCACAGCAGCCTGCGGCAGATCGGCGGGTGGGTGTGCGGCGGGGCGGAGGCGGTCGTGCTGGCGCTGATGGACACGCTCACGCCGCAGGGCACGCTGCTCATGCCCACCTTCACCACCCACAACACCGAGCCGCGCTACTGGCAGCGCCCGCCCGTGCCGGCGGAGTGGTGGCCGCTCATCCGCGCCCACACCCCGGCCTATGACCCACAGCGCAGCGTCACCCGTCACATGGGCGCGATTGTGGAGGCCTTCCGCACATTTCCGGACGTGCAGCGCAGCGCACACCCCATCCTCAGCTTTGCCGCGTGGGGCCAGCACGCCGCCCACCTGCTCCAGCCGACGCCGCTTGAGGCGGGCTTCGGCGAGGACAGCCCGCTAGCGCGCCTCTATGCGCTGGATGGGTGGATCCTGCTGCTGGGTGTTGGGCACAAGGTCAACACCAGCATGCACCTTGCAGAACATCGTACCCGCCGCCCGCGTGTGATGGTCAGCGAGGGGTGCGCGATGCTCGTGGACGGCCAGCGCCAGTGGGTCGAGTTCCACGAGATCGACTACGATGATGGGCCGTTTGAGCGCATCGGGCGCGACTACGAGGCGCAGCACGGCGTGCGGCTGGGGCGCGTCGGCGCGGCAGCCACCCGCTTGATGCCGATGCGCGCGCTAGTTGACTTTGCTGTGCAGTGGCTCGACGCTGAAGGCGGAGGCATAGAACAATTGTAGGGACAGGGCCTGCCCTGTCCGTTTGTCATCCCCGCGGGCAAGGCGCGCCGTGCCCTAAACGCCGAGGCGGTTGCGCCGCAGGAGTTCACCGCGCGTCTGGTTGGTCGTCACGGTGTGGCCGTCCAGCGGCAGGATGCGCTCGTGGATCGCGTCGAGGATCCAACTGGCCTGCGGGAAGAAGGCCTCTTCCAACTCAGCTGGCGGGGTGATCCAGTTGCGCGCGCCAACCACGACCGGGGGCGCGTCCAGCGCGTCGAAGGCCAGCTGCGCGATGTTGGAGGCCATCGTGTGCAAGAATGAGCCGCGCTCACACGCATCCGACGCAAGCAGCACCCGCCCTGTCTTCTTGACGGAGGCCACAATCGGCTCGTAGTTCAGCGGGTTGATGAAGCGCGCGTCGATCACCTCGGCGCTCAGGCCGTAGCGCGCGCGCAGCAGTTCGGCGGCCTCCAACGCGCGGTAGAGCGTGGCCCCCACCGTGACGAGAGTGAGGTCTGCCCCGGCGCGGCGCACGACTGGCTCGCCTAGCGGCACTTCATAGTACTCAATCGGCACGCCGCCCGCTGTGAGCGTCTCCGGCTCGCTGTAGAGGCGTTGGCTCTCGAAGAAGACGACGGGGTCTGTGCCGCGCAGCGCGAGGTTGAGCATGCCTTTGGCGTCGTAGGGCGTGGCGGGGAACATCACTTGCAAGCCGGGGATGTGCGCCACGATGGACGACCAATCCTGCGAGTGCTGCGCGCCGTACTTGCTGCCGACCGAGACGCGCAGCACGAGCGGCATTTGCAGCACGCCCGCGGACATCGCCTGCCACTTGGCCATCTGGTTGAAGATTTCGTCGCCGGCCCGCCCCATGAAGTCGCAGTACATGAGTTCCGCCACAACGCGCCCGCCGCTCAGCGCGTAGCCGACCGCCGTGCCGACGATGGCCGCCTCTGAGATGGGCGAGTTGAACAGACGGTGATACGGCAGGCACTCGGTCAAGCCGCGATACACCCCGAACGCGCCGCCCCAATCGCGGTTTTCCTCGCCATAGGCGACCATCGTCGGATCCTCGTAGAAGCGGTGCATCATCGCCTCGTAGAGCGCCTCGGCGTAGGTCAGGCATTTGATCTTGGGCAGCGGGCTGCCGTGCGCGTCCAGCCCAAAGCGGTGCTTGGCAAACGTCACGCTCAGGCGGCTTTGCTCGCGCGGGAGGAGCACCTCCGGGGGACGCTCGTCGAAGCGGTCGCGGCGCTGACGTGAGAACATGAAGCCGCCGATGACGTCACGGGACGTGTCCACACGCGGGGACTGCTCGAGTGAGACGGCCAGCGGCAGCAGCCGCACTAGGCGCTCGACGGTGGCCTGCTGCATCGCCTCTAGGGCGTCGCGGGTGGCGTGGCCGTTCTCGATGAGGTACTCACGGTAGGCGATCAGCGCGTCTTGCTGCCGCCACAGGTCGATCTCGGCGCGGTCGCGGTAAGACGAGGCATCTGAAGGCGAGTGACCGCTGAAGCGGTACGTGACGGTGTCGAGCAGGACGGGGCCGCGCCCCTCGGCGATCAAGCGGCGTTTGCGCTCGATGGCGTCAGCCACTGCTAGCGGGTTGAAGCCGTCAACGCGCTCGGCGTGCATGGCCTCAGGGTTAACGCCCGCGCCGACCCGCGCCAGCACCCCCACGCCCATCGTCTCGCCGACGGGCTGGCCGCCCATGCCATAGAAGTTGTTGATGAAGTTGAAGATGATCGGCAGGCCGCCCCCCAAGTCTGCGTCCCACAGCGTGCGGTATTGATCCATCGTGGCGAACATGAGCGCTTCCCACACCGGGCCGCAGCCCAACGAAGCGTCGCCAATGTTGGCGATCACCAGCCCGCCGCGCCGATTGACCCGCTTGAAGAGCGCCGCGCCGGTCGCAATGTCGGCCGAGCCGCCCACGATGGCGTTGTTGGGCATCACACCGAAGGGTGGGAAGAAGGCGTGCATCGAGCCGCCCATCCCTTGATTGAAGCCGGTCGCCCGCCCGAAGATCTCGGCCAGGGTGCCGTAGATCACGTAGTTGATGGCGAGGTCTTGCACGCTGTCGGTCGGCACGGCCTCGACGATGCGCAGCGGCACGCCGCCCATGTAGCCCTCCATGATGCGCTGCAAGTCGTCCGCGCGGAGCTGGTGAATGGCCGAGAACGACTTGGCGAGGATTTCGCCGTGGCTGCGGTGCGAGCCGAAGATGAGATCCTCAACGGTCAGGTGATAGGCCATACCGACCGCGGCGGATTCCTGCCCGATGGAGAGGTGGGCCGGGCCGCGGTGGTTGTACTCGATGCCCTCATAGACGCCCTCTTTCTTGATGCGGTCTAGCAGCGTCTCAAACTCGCGGATGAGAACCATATCACGGTAGATGCGCACGAGGTTCTCGCGCCCATACTTGGCCGCCTCAGCGGCGGGGTCGCTCTGATAGACGTTGAGCGGGATGCCGGGCGGCTGGATGACTGCGGCGCGGCGGGCTTCGGTGGGATCAATGATGATCGACTTGGGCATATCGATGCGTTCCTCAACAGAGATGGCTACAGATTCACCTCAAACAGCGTGTCGCGGATGATCTCGGCGACGGTGGGATGGGCAAAGACGACCTGCTGCGCGTCCTCTAGGCGGAACTCGTCCTCGAGCATGGCCGCGGCGCCGAAGATCTGTT
>DAOUBS010000174.1:0-7227 GCA_034432435.1 Anaerolineae bacterium | reverse complement strand
ATCAACAAGCGATTGTCCTGATCGAACACGACAGTACACACAGCAGTGTCTCAACCCGCTGCATCATCGAACGCTGGATAGAATGGGTGACGCACACCCCGCGGCAGCACGGGGCATGCGTTTGCGTGCTGACCAACGCGAATTTTGTCGTCAGTGTGCTGGATCATATCGTGCGGGTGTTCAGCTGGCGCGACAAAGTTCGCATCATGCGGCTCGATCAGACAGAGGAAGCGTGGGCGTGGCTGCTCGCCCATGCCACGCCTCAATCGTCAAAATAACTGCTGCCTTGTGCACGCTCGCGTAGCTGCCACAGGATGTTCATCAGTTGGTCGATAAGTTCTGGGGGGAAGTCGTTCTCCTCTAGAATTTCGCGGGCGGCGGCGTCCCCCTCTTGCATGTAGATCGGCTCAAGCGTTTCTAGGATCGATTCGTAGTCGTAGTCGTCGAATGGTTCCATAAGGCAGGCTTTATGCGGATGTTGGCCTGATTGTAGCACAAGCCCGCGGTATTTGGGGCGTTGTGATAAAAGACCGTCCGTGGTTAAAATGATCAGCGCAGGCGTCGCTGCAATTGCTAGGCAACGGCCTGTTGAGTTCACTCATCATCAAAACTGCGCACGACGCCAGAGGAACAAACCCACATGACGCACTGGAAGACGATCATCGGGCTGGAAGTTCACGCCGAGATGCTCACCCAAACCAAGATGTTCAGCGCCTGCCCCGTCGTGGACAGCGTCGAAGCGCCGCCCAACAGCGCGGTAGACGCGCTCTCGTTAGGGCTGCCGGGCACGCTGCCGGTCATCAACCGGCGGGCGATGGAGTACGGGATGATGGTCGGGCTGGCGCTCAACTGCGAGATCCCGCCCTTCAACCAGTTTGCCCGCAAGAACTACTTTTACCCGGACCTGCCCAAGGGCTACCAGATCAGCCAGTACGATCATCCGCTGGCGGTCAACGGCTGGGTGGATATCGAACTGAGCGACGGCCGCACCAAGCGCATCCGCATCCGCCGCGCCCACATGGAAGAGGACACCGGCAAGCTCACCCACGTCGGGGACGGCAGCCTCGTTGACTACAACCGCGCGGGCGTGCCCCTGCTGGAGATCGTCACCGAGCCGGACATCCACAGCAGCGAAGAGGCGGAAGCCTACGCCCGCAAGCTGCGCGCCCTGCTGCAATTTTTGGGCGTCAACCACGGCGACATGAGCAAGGGCGTGCTGCGCTTTGAGGCCAATGTGAGCGTAATGCACCCCAGCGACACCGCCTACCGCACCCGCACCGAGATCAAGAACCTCAACAGCATCCGCAGCATGGCGCGCGCCATTGACGCCGAGGTAGCGCGCCAGATCGCGCTCTACGAAGCGGGCGACACGGTGAAGCCGGCCACGCTAGGCTGGGACGAGCAAAACGGGCGCATCATCATCCAGCGCTACAAAGAGCGCCCCGACGAATACCGCTACTTCCCAGAGCCTGACCTGCCCATCGTGCAGGTCAGCCGTGAATGGGTGGGCGAGGTGCGCGCTAAGCTGCCCGAATTACCCGACGCCAAGCGCGCCCGCTTCACCAGCGAGCTAGGCCTCTCTGCTTACGATGCCCGCGTGCTGACGCAGGACAAAGCCATCGCCGATTACTATGAGGCCGTGCTGGCCGAGGGGGTGAACGCCAAGACCGCCGCCAACTGGTTCACCGGCGACTTGTTCCGCTTGCTCAACGACAGCAAGATTGACCGCGAAGCCGTAGCCGAGACGAAGCTCACCGCTGCCAACTTTGCCAAGCTCATCAAGCTGGTGGAAGGCGGCCAGATCAACGCCGCCACCGCGCGCAAAGACGTGCTGCCCATCATGTGGGAGACAGGCCAAGACGCCGAGGCCATCGTCCAAGAGAAGGGGCTGGCGCAGGTCAGCGACAGGGGCTTGATCCGCGAGGCTGTGCAGCAGGCCATGGACAAGAACCCCGACATGGTGCAAAAGTACCTCGCCGGCGAGGAAAAGGTGATGAACGCCCTGTTCGGCCAAGTGATGGGCGCGCTCAAAGGCAAGGCTAACCCCGCCGTCGTGCGCGAGGCGCTGCTGGCGGCCCTCAACGCGCTCAAGTAGGCTGGGCGCGTCACTCGTAGCGCAGCACGTTCATCACCCGTTCGCGCGCGGCGAAGTTCGCGCTCAGCGCAGTGGCGATCGCGCCGATCAGCAGCGCCACCCCCACCAGCACCAGCGCCAGCAGTTGGCTGCTGGCAGGCAGCGGGATCGGCGTCTGTGAGATCTGCCCCAGCAGCCACAGGAACAGCCCACTCAACGCGAGGCCGAGCGCGGCGCTCGTTAGGGTGATGAGGCTGGTCTCGATCAGCGTCACGACGAGCGCCGCGCGCCCCTTCAAGCCCAGCGCCTTCAACACACCCACCTGCCGCCGCCGCTCCAACGTGGCCAGCGCGACCGTGTTGGCCATGATGACGCCCGCCGATAGCAGCGAGAGCAGCGCCACCACCGTTGGGATGGCCGCGAACTGACTGATCAAGCGCGAGACGAGCGCGTCGATGAAGGTCACATCCAGCGCGAAGGTCGGCGGGATACGGATCGACGACAGGGAGAGCAGCGCGCGGTTGACCCCCTCTGGCCCGACGTCGAAGGCGTAGAACGTGAACATCGGCTGCCGGCTGCCGAGGCTTTCGGGCGGGATATTGATGCCGCCCGCCCCCAAGAAGCCGCCGCCAGCGCCCCCTGCCAGCCCGACGACTTCAAACTCGACCCACTGCCCATCAATCCGATAGCTCAACGTTGAGCCGACCGTCACCCCAAGCGCCGCCGCGCTGTCCGCAGGGACGACGGCCACGCGCCGCCCACGGTCGGCGGGCGTCAGGTTGCGCCCCTGCACGATCGTCAGCGCGCGCTCGTAGAAGTTGGGGTCGGTGCTGTCGCGCATCAGCAGGCCGCCCAAGATGAACAGCGCTAGCTCTGCGTTGGGGTCGGTGATGTGGTGGGGGGGCTGCCCATCGATCAACCGCAAAGACGATTGATCTACCCCGATGATCGTGCGGCTGCGCACGTCTGGCACGTTGACCATCGCCAGATCAACCGCCAGCCGCCCTGCCCCCGCCAGCGCGGCGGGCGCAATCGGCAGGGCCAGCACGTTGCCACCCACCTGCTGGGTAAGCTGCACCGTCAGCAGTTGGCGCGTGCCCTCCCCAACGAACGTGATCACGCTCAAGGTGAACATGCTCACGCTCAGCGCTAAGATCGTCGTGGCTGTGCGGACGCGCTGGTTGGCCAAGTTGCGAATCGCCAGCCTCAGCAGCACGCTGCGCAAGCTCGGCAGCTTGCTCAAGAAGAACACCACCCACCACAACAAGCCCACCAACAGGGCCAAGAGCAGCATCGTGGCCGTCACGCCGATCATGCCCGTGATGTACGGGACAACAGGGTCGAACACGTCGCTGCGCGCGAGGTCGTTGGCAACACCAAAGGTCGGCGTGATGATCTGCCCGACGATCAGCCCCAGCGCCAGCGTGATGAGGACCATCGCCAGCAGCATCTGAAAGCAGCCTAGCCGCGGCAGCACGAGATCGTTCGGGCGCAGGATTTGCGCTGGCCGCACTTGCAGCGCCGTCAAGATCGGCACGAGGCTGAAGACGGTCGTCGTCAGCAACCCCAGCGCCACGCCATACGCTAGCGCCTCCGGGTAAACCCGCACCGGCAGCGACTGCTGGAGGAACGTCTCGCCGTAGCGGTTGACCACCCTGCTGAGCGCCACCCCCAGCACGGCCCCCAGCAGACTGCCCAGCACGCCCAGCAGCAAGCCCTCCATAAGGAAGAGGCGCGCAATCTGGCCGTTCTTGAGGCCGAAGGTCTTGAGCGCGCTGATCTCGACGGTGCGCCGCCGCACCATGACGAGCATCGTGTTCATGATGCCCACGCCGCCGATCAGCAGCGCCCCCAGCCCCAGCACCACGATAAAGTTCCCCAAGATCTGGCTGATGAAGGCGTTGCGCTCCAGCATGTCAAGCGTCGTGTCAACCCCCATCCGTCCAGTGGCGGGGTCGTTCAAGCGCTGAAGCTCGCTCACGAGGGCACTGAAGCCCGCGCGCGTCGTAGGCGGGTCGGGCAGGCTGATGGCGATCGTATTCGGACGGATGCGGTCACGGATGACGCCGTCGGCCTCAGCCAGCGGCACGTAGGCAAAGCCGAAGAAAGCCCCGAACAAGTTGCGGATGCCCGCCTCTTGGGTCGCTGCGACAATCCCGCGCACGATGAACGGCTCCTCTGAGCCGCTGATGCCGACTGTGTCGCCCACGCGCAGGCCCTGCGCTTCGGCCATGTTTTGGCTGATGACGATCTCGCGCCCACCGCTGAACAGATCGGCTAACGGCACGCCCGGCGGGTCGAGCGCGGTGATCGTATAGCTCGGCGGGTAGGTGGCGGGGTCAATGTAGAACGTGCTGATGAACGCGGGCCGCCCGACCGTCACCGCGTCCACAGCGGCGATCTGGCGAATGTCGTCCGAGAAGGCGCTCATGCGCCCGCCGCGCTCAGCGACCCATTGGCTGATGCGGCGCAGCTCGGCCTCGCTGAAGAAGCGGCTGTCGTTGGGGACGAAGGCGCTAAACTGACTAACGTTACCCTTCACAAGGCGCAGGTCGCCCTTGTTGTCGATGCGCACGTTCTCGATCAGCGAGTCCGCGATGGCCAACCCCAACGTCCGCAGCGAGACGACCGTCCCGACGCCGGCAGCGATGCACAGCACTGCCAACGCCACCCAGCGCCCCCCACGGCGCACATTGCGCGCTGCATACCGCAAATAAAACGCCATGCACAAGCTCCTACTGGTAACAACTCCATTATAGCATGACGTGTGTCAGATGGCAGGCATCAGCTTGGGTAGGTGAGCAGCAGTGATCCTCGGCCAGCAGCGCTGGCGAGTGGATTTCTGGCTAGACGCCGATTGGTTGGCCTATGCGGTGGTGGATTTGAACGAGCGCGCTGTGGTCGAAGTCTCTATGAGTTGAACGGCACGGCAGGCCGCGCCCTTGCTACAGCACGTCGCGCAGGAGGGGGATTAACTTTTGGGCGGCGCGTCCGCGGTGGCTGATGGCGTCTTTTTGTTCAGGCAGCATCTCTGCGTAGGTTAGGTGATGGCCATCGGGGACGAACAGCGCGTCATAGCCGAAGCCGCCGCTGCCGCGTTCCTCCTGTAGAATGTGACCGTCGCATGTGCCCTCCACGGCGTAGGTTTGGTCAGTGCGCGGGTCGTGCAGGGCGATCACACAGACGAAGCGCGCGGTGCGCTCAGCGTCTGGGACGTGCGCCATCTGCGCCAGCAGGTAGGCGCGGCGGCCTGCGTCGTCCAAGCCATGGCCGCCATAGCGCGCCGAGTGCACCCCGGGCGCGCCGTTCAGCGCGTCCACGCATAGGCCGCTGTCGTCGCTGAGCGTGATGCGGCCACTAGCGCGGGCGTACTGCACCGCTTTCAGCGCTGCATTGTCGAGAAAGGTGCTGCCGGTCTCATCTACGTCGAACGCGCCGAGGCCCACATCGCTCAGGCCGATCAAAGCATAGCCCGGCAGCAGGGCTTGATACTCGCGCAGCTTGCCGAGGTTATGGGTGGCGATGAGCAGTTCCATCGGCTCAACCTTGCGCGTAGGGTTGCAGCGCCGCGCGCATCTCGTCGATCACGTCGTCTGGGGGCGTGAGGAAGCGCGCGCCGCGCTTCAGAAAATCGGCGATGGTCTGGGTTTCGTCGTGATCACCGCAGGCGCAGCCGGGCGCGTCGAACCAGTAGACGACGCCGCGTTCGAGGTCAACGGTTGCGCCCTGCATCCCGCCGTGCTCGTCCGACCACACCCAGTTGAGTTGTGTTGAGGGCATGCTTGTCTATCCCGTGTCGTTTACCCACAAAGTTAGACAAAACACCGTCGCGCAATCTTACGTCTGGGCGTATGCTTGTGTTGGGTTATCTGTTTGAAACAAAGTTGACGTGCATTCATGACCGCCCCTGTGTTGGTGGAACGCCTTAAAGCTTATCTGCAATCCCGCCCTGACGTACGTCAGATCGTGACGAACGCCGGCTGGCTCGTGTCGGATCGCGTCATTCGGCTGGTGCTGGTGCTGCTGGTGAGCGCGTGGGTGACGCGCTACCTCGGCGCAGAGCAGTACGGTTACCTGAGCATCGCGCAGGCCATCCTTGCGTTGGCGATCCCGCTGCTGCGCTTGGGGATGGACACGCTGATCGTCCGCCTACTGGTGGAGGGGGACCACGCGCGCGAGGCCGTGCTGGGGACGGGCTTCGTCATCCGGTTGATCGCAGCGCTGGTGGCGCTGCCCGCAGTGGTGATCTTCACCGCGCTGGCCTACCCGCACAACCTCGTCATCGCCTTGATCGCGGCAATGCTAGGGGTGGCGGCGCTAGCAGAAAGCTTCGACGTGATCGACTTCTGGAACCAGTCGCAGGTGGCGGCGCGCCGCACGGTCATCGCCCGTAACGCCGCGTTCCTCGCCACGAGCGGCCTCAAAGTGGGCGCGATTTTGCTGCAGCAGCCGCTAGAGGTGTTCGGGCTGCTCTACGCGTTCGATACGCTGCTGTATGTGACGCTGTTAGTCGGGGTGTATCAGCGCAGCGGGGGGCGGGTCGCAAGCTGGCGCTGGGATGCCTCGCTGGCCAAGACGCTGCTCACGCTCAGTGCGCCGTTGATTGTGAGCGGGATTGCGGTATCGCTCTACATGCGCATTGACCAGCTCATGCTGAGCCTGATGCTGCCCACGGGAGAAGGGGAGCGTGCGGTAGGGATCTACTCGGTCGCGGTGCGTCTTTCTGAGACGTGGTACTTCGTGCCGCTGGCCATCATCAGCTCGGTGTTCCCGGCCATCTTGCAGAGCAAGCGCCAAGATGAGATACTCTACCGTAAGCGGGTTCAGCGGCTATTCAACTTGGTGACGTTGGTCGGCTATGGGTTTGCCATCCCCGCCACGCTGCTGGCGCCGGCGATCGTCAACGCGCTGTTCGGGCCAGAGTTTGCCGAGGCCGCGCCCCAGCTCGCTGTGCTGGCGTGGGCGGGGGTGTGGGTGGGGTTGGGGGTAGCGCGGACGCCTGTTTTACAAGCGGAACGAATGTTAGAGATTATTATGTTCGGCACAGTGTGCGGCACAATCGTGAATATCCTTTTGAATTTTGCACTGATTCCGAGGTACGAAGGCATGGGATGCGCTGTAGCAACCTTTATCTCATACGGGGTTTCAGCGTG
>DAOUBS010000173.1:0-2110 GCA_034432435.1 Anaerolineae bacterium | reverse complement strand
AAACGGTAGGAAGCATAGTATTTACCGTCAGGGGTATTTGGTGTCTCCGTACTTCTGAGTTGCCACACTCCTTCCCCAAGAGGAACAGCAGGGCGCGACCCTGCTTCGGGAAGCAAGTCAAGAGGATCACTGCAACCAAACTCAATACAATCGAAACTCTCCCCTAGCTCACCAATGGCCGCACGTTCATCCCATACAGACCACTGAATTAATTCAGTTAGCATAGCCCAAACTTTTAGTCCAAGGTTGGTGCTACTTTCATTGATAAGCTGTGAACGCCAATTGCTCAGAACGCCAATGTCAAAACCTCCATTGGCTTTGATGTGGCAGTAGAGCTTGTGACGTGCATCTTCAATGACATCTGCCGTGATCGCTGCCCGCAGTGCAGTAATTGTAGTCGAGGCAATGATTGCTGCGATTGAGGATGCAACTACTGCAACTACATTAGGCCATCCCCCAATTACACCAGCTAACACCACACCAGTAGGATCACTGACAAAGTCAGCAACGTTCATGACATCGTTAAACCTTCTATCTGTCCAATCGATGATATAATTAGCGATGGAACACCAACGTGCATCTTGATTTTGCATAGCGAATCCTTCCTAGACTCAAATTTAGGCTGACCTTACTCGTGTTTGCAGTTGGAGGTCGTTAATGTCAGACGAATTCCGGGAACAGCGCAAAGAAGTTGCGAAGCAGGTAGTCTACGGCGCTTGGCTGGCAGTTTTGCTGGTAGCCCTTGTTATACGACTTACCATTAATCAATGGATTTGGTACAACATCTTTGTCGGCGTGACCATCGCTGTTGCGCTCATCATCACAGCGATTTACTTTCTCACCTACAAGATAGGGGAGAAAACAAAAGAGAAAAACGACAAGCAAAAGAATGACTTGCGTTAATTACCTATCTCACCTCCTTTGCGTTAGAACATGCCTTCACTCAAGCACGGGTGTTCGACCTGACAAGGGACAAATGTCACCCCCCAATTTTCGTCCACCCTCGAAGCATCCGACGCTATAAACGCTCTGAAACTACCCTCCCCGTGTAACGGGCATCATCACCAGTATCAACCTGCTAGACTTTCTAGCATGGCGGTAGAAACCTTTGTCGCCCCTCATTTTTCAGGGAAGGACGATTCATGCGAGTTTGCGCCAAAGCCCGCTCCCGCGTATGCTTAAGGCATCTTGAAAAGATAACAAAGGGAGCGGTGAGTGATGCTAAGAACCTTCTTGCTGGTTTTTGGCGCGGTGCTGGTGATGCTTGCGCCCGCGCGCGTCACACAGGCGCAGGAAATCCCCGGCGGCCTGACGTGCGAACAGCTCGTCAACCTGGCAATCTCGACGGTGGGCGCGTCCTGCGACGGCCTGGGGCGCAATCAGGCCTGCTACGGCAATCGCACCATCGAGGCGGAATTCCGCCCGGACGCCAATGTCAGATTCAGTACAGCGGGCGACGTGGTTGATCTGCTGGCGATCTCCCGGCTGCGCACAACCGCCTTTAATTCTGCCCAGCTCAGCTGGGGCATCGCCCTGATGAAAGCGCAGGCGAACCTGCCCGACGCCCTCCCCGGCCAGAATGTCACCTTCCTGCTGTTTGGCGATGCGACGCTGGAAAACCCCACCCCGAACATGCGCGCCGTCACGCTCACCACCGGCTTAGGCGGGGATGACGCCTGCGAGAACACGCCGCCTTCCGCGCTGGTCATTCAAGCGCCGCAGGGTTCGCAGGTCTCGATGAACATCAACGGCGCGGATGTGATTATCGGCTCAACCGCGTGGCTGACGACCGTCAACGACAATACCAGTATGCACATTGCCACCATCGAAGGCGTTGTGATCGTCTCGGCCTTTGATGAAATCCGCGTCATCACCCCCGGCGCGCGCATCGGGATGCCGATGGGCGAAGATTTCCAAGTCACAGGCCCACCCTCGCCGCTGCGCGCCTTCGATTTCGACTCGATCAGCCGCTCGCCGCTGGAACTGCTGGACGAACAAGTAACTGTCCCCGACCCGATTGTGCCCGATCCGCTGCTGTCTACGCCATCAGCCACGCCGATCCTGCCGACCACGACGCCGATTGTGGGCTGCGCGCCGCGCGCTGACTGGC
>DAOUBS010000172.1:0-15095 GCA_034432435.1 Anaerolineae bacterium | reverse complement strand
GAGCTTCTGAGCTAGGAAGTGGAAGTGCTGCATATCGGCCGGCGCATTCAGAGCGAAGCGCAAACCGAAATGGAAAAAACGCAGCGCGAGTACTTCCTGCGTGAGCAGCTCAAGGCGATCCAGCGCGAGCTGAACGACAACGGCGAACTGGAAGAAATTGAGGAGTATCGCCAGAAGATCGAAGCCGCAGGCATGACCGAGGAAGCGCACAAAGAAGCGATGCGCGAGCTGTCCCGCTTGGAGAAGCTCAACTCGGCCAGCGCCGAGTACGGCGTGATTCGAACGTATCTGGATTGGATCGTGGGCTTGCCGTGGAACAAGCGCACCGAGGACAATCTCGACATCGCCCACGCGCGCGCCATCTTGAACGAAGACCACTACGGCTTGAAAGACGTCAAGGAGCGCATCCTTGAGTTTCTCGCGGTGCGCAAATTGCGCTCTGAGCGCCATGAGGAACTGCAAGAGGCGTTCGCAGATCGCGTGCGCCGTGAACGCTCTGGCGCGATCTTGCTGTTCGTGGGGCCGCCGGGTGTCGGTAAGACGTCACTGGGGGCGTCGATCGCGCGGGCGATGGGGCGCAAGTTCATCCGGATGTCGTTGGGCGGCATCCGCGATGAGGCGGAAATCCGCGGCTTCCGTCGCACTTACATCGGCGCGATGCCGGGGCGCATCATCCAAACGCTGCGCCGCGCGGAATCGCGCAACCCGTTGATCATGCTGGACGAGATCGACAAGCTGGGGCGTGACTACCGCGGCGACCCTGCCTCGGCGCTGTTGGAACTGCTCGACCCAGAGCAAAACGCCGAGTTCCGCGATACGTACATGGACGTGGCGTTCGATCTGAGCGAAGTGCTGTTCATCACAACGGCCAACTCGCTGGAGACGATCCCCGGGCCACTGCTGGATCGCATGGAAATCATCCAACTCAGCGGCTATACCGAGCAGGAAAAACTGGCCATCGCCCGCGATTATCTCGTCCCGCGGCAGTTGCGCGAGAACGCGCTGCGCAAGAGCGAAGTGACGTTTGAAGACAGCGCGCTGCAAGCGCTCATCCGTGACTACACGCGCGAGGCGGGCGTGCGCGCGCTTGAGCGTGAGATTGGCCGCGTGGCGCGGAAGATCGTCACGCGCATCGCCGAGGGCACGGAGGGCGCGGTCGTAGTCAACGATGCGATGGTGCGCGAACTGCTGGGCAAGCCGCGCTTTGCCCACCAGACTGAGTTGAAAGATCGCACGCAGACGCCTGGCGTGGCCACAGGCTTGGCGTGGACGCCCGTCGGCGGGGATGTGCTGTTCGTCGAAGCGCGCTACCTGCCTGGTGGCAAGGGCTTCCAGTACACGGGGCACTTGGGCGAGGTGATGCAAGAAAGCGCGCGGATTGCTCTAAGCTGTGTGCGTAGCAAAGCCAAAGAGTTGAAGATCGACGACGATTTCTTCAACAACAACGAGATTCACCTGCATGTGCCAGCAGGCGCGACGCCCAAAGATGGCCCCAGCGCGGGTGTCACGATGGCGGTGGCGCTGACGTCGCTGCTCACCAATCAGCCCACGCGCAGCAACGTTGCGATGACCGGCGAGCTGACCCTCAACGGCCAAGTGCTGCCAGTGGGTGGGATCAAGGATAAGGTGTTGGCGGCTCATCGATTGGGGGTGGACACGGTGATTTTGCCCCTGCGCAACGAACGCGACTTGGAAGACCTGCCCGCGGAAGTGCGCGAGAAGATGAAATTCGTGCTGGTGTCCCACATCGATGAGGCGTTGGCGGCGGCGCTTGAACCCGCTCCGAAGCCTGTTCGGCGTAAGCGAGCAGCAAAGCCTGCTCTGTGATACACTGATACAGGTTAGCTGGCGTCGTTTTCCGACGCCCAAGAACAGGGGCATCTACATGGCGAAGATCATAATTGTAGACGACGATCGCACCACATCTGACCTGTTAAAGATGCTGTTTGAGCTTGATGGGTTCGACGTGGTGCTGGTCTCGCGCGGGAATGATGTGCTGCCTGCCGCTGAGCAGCACCACCCTGACTTGATCCTGATGGATTACCATCTGAACGACATACAAGGCGTAGAAGTTCTGCGCCGCCTGCGTCAGCATCCGACGCTCCAGCAAATCCCGATCGTGATCGGATCAGGGATGAACGTAGAGCAGGAAGTCATGCAGGCTGGCGCTGATCATTTCCTGATTAAACCCTACGACCCCGACAGTCTGACGCGCTTGATGCGTCAGATCATCGGCTAGAGGTACGCACAACCATCAAGGAGGCCTGTGGCCAACCGCAAGAACGCTCAAAAGGGGCAGTGGTATCGTGCTGATTTACACGTACACACTCCTGCCAGCCTCGACTACAAAGACAAAACAGTTACCCTGCTAGACATCCTCCACCGCGCCGAATATCGGGGCATCGACATCATCGCCTTGACCGATCACAACAGCGTGGGCGGGTATGCGGCGATGGTGCGCGAGATTGAACGGCTCGAATTTCTGGAGCAATCCGGCCGCACGCGCCCTGAAGAAGACCGAACGCTCATGGAGTATCGCCGCTTGTTGGATAAGATGCTCGTGCTGCCTGGCTTCGAGTTTACCGCGACATTCGGGTTTCACATCCTAGGGATCTTCCCACCCAGAACGTCAGTGCGCATGTTGGAGCATGTTCTGCTCAGCTTGAACGTGCCGATTGACGTGCTGGATCGCGGGGATCCTGCGGCTGGCTCTACCGCTGATGTCCTAGACGCTTATCAAGCGATTCACGAAGCGGGCGGCTTGGCGATTGCCGCGCACATCAACTCGGCGCATGGCGTGATGATGCGCGGCCTCAACTTCGGCGGCCAGACGCGCATCGCCTACACGCAGGATAAACACCTCGCTGCGCTCGAACTGACCGACCTGAGCAGTCGCAGCCGCGCCAGCACGCGCAAGTTCTTCGACGGGACAAAGCCCGAATATCCGCGCCGCATGCACCTCATTCAAGGCAGCGACGCCCACAGCTTAGACACCTTCCTTGAGGGGAAAAACGTGCGCTACGGCGTGGGCGAGCGCGCCACAGAGTTCAACCTACGCGAGCGCTCGTTTGACGCGCTGCGCGAGCTGTTTGCGTCGAATGACTTCGCACGGACGCGCCCTCACGCCTCGGATCGCAGCTCGGTTGATTTTGTGCTGGCAGCGCGCGATGAAGGGCAGACGCTGGTGCAGTCCTTTCACGAGACGCTGGACGCGGAGACGCTGCCGCGCATTCTGGCGGATACGTGCGCCTTTGCCAACACCAGCGGCGGCACAATCTACATCGGCCTGAGCGCGCAGAAAGGCCGCGCGCCGTTGGGCGTGGCGGATGTTCCAAGCCTCATTCGGCGCTTGACAGAGGAAATCAACCGCGCCATCACGCCAGCGCTAGACGTCGACTTTGACACCTGCGAGACGCTCGGCAAGACGATCCTTAGGCTGATCATCCCGTTTGGGGAGGAACGTCCCTACGCCCTCAACGACAATCACATCTACATCCGCGACGATGGCGAAACAGAGCTGGCCGTCCGCGATGAAATCGTCAACTTGGTGCGGCAGGGCCTAGCGTTCGAACAAGCCGACACTGCCAATGCGCCAGCGCTTGGCGAAGACGCTGCGACGTCTGATTCAACTGTCGAAGCGATCAGCACGCCGCGCTCAGGGGTGGAGATTGCCGAAGTAGAAGAGCGCGGCGACACCCTCTACTTTACGATGCGCGACCTGCGCAACGGCAGCCTCGTCAAGAACGTGACGATTGACTCGGCGCGCCGCTTGTGGCACTACGCCATCAAGCAGTACACGGGAAACCCGATCAAACCTGCCAACGTGGAATGGCATGGCAACGTCGGGCTGGCACGGCGCTATGAGAAGGGCGGCGAGGTGCGCTATGACCTTGTCCAGCGGGACGGGGAGCGCCTGCGCGTCTACTACGGCGTAACCGAGGCCGGGATGCAGGATGTGTGGGAAGTGTTCTTGCCGTCTGACAACAGCGCAGAGAACGCCGACTAACCAACTCAACTGGCGAAAAATTGGGGCGCTTCGTGCGCCCCTCGTTCAGTTACTGTGACGGAACCAACTGGATCACTAGCGTCTCATAGGCCTCAAGGATGGATTTAGGCTGATAGGCCGCCAACTCACCAGCGGCGTTGAGCGTCAGCGGCGCGACGTCCCCGCTGCCGAAGACGACCACTGGCTGCAATGCGCTCGGCAGGGCGAAGCGCGGCAGGTCGATTGCCACGCTTTCAGCGGGCCGTCGACCGAGGTTGACGACGACGAGGAACGTTCCGCTTTCGTCGTGCCGCAGGTAGCTCATCACGCGCGGGTTGTTCACGTCGGCGAGGTGGATGTCGCCAGTGCGCAAGGCAGAATGAGCGTTCCGCAGATGGATCAGGTTGCGGTAGTGGCTGAGCAGCGAGTCAGGAT
Organism: Anaerolineae bacterium; assembly: GCA_034432435.1. Lineage (GTDB taxonomy): Bacteria > Chloroflexota > Anaerolineae > Aggregatilineales > Phototrophicaceae > JANWYT01. Next base: position 10,675 of record DAOUBS010000172.1, on the reverse strand, counting down.
TGCTCGTCTGCTCGGCGACGGTGGCCGTCTCAAACCCGCTGGTGAGCGGCTGCCACGGCGTGCCGGTGGTGAAGCCGCCGGTGATGGGCGTCGCATCCCACTGCATTGGCGTACGGATCAGCTCATCGGGCTTGTCGCCCAACATGCCGATCTCTTCGCCGTAGTAGACGAACGGGATGCCCGGCAGCGTCATCATCAGCGTGGCAATCGCGCGATTTGCGCCCACGTCACCGCGGAGCTGTGTTAGCAGGCGGGCTTGATCGTGGTTCGTGCTGAACGTGGCCCACGTGCCGCGCGGGTACTCGCGCAGGACGAGGCGCAGCTTGTTCTCGACGGGGCGCTTGGTGCCGGTGACGCCGCCGCTGATGAGCGCTTCGGCAAACTCGAACTCGAACGCGACATCCACCGACCCCTCGTTGATGTAGCGCCCGACGACGGTTGTGCCATCCCAAATTTCGCCGATGGTGACCGCTTCGGGGTTGATGCGCTTGACGAAGGCGTTGTAGTCGGCCAGCCACGCGCGGTTGACGGGGGCGTTTTGCAGGATCCAGCGCCCGTCGATCTGATCTTCAACCACGTACTTGATCGCGTCCATGCGGAAGCCGTCCACGCCCATCTCGTCTAACCAGAACGCGGCGATGTCCTTCATCTCGACAGTGACTTCTGGGTTGTTGTAGTTTAGGTCGGGCATTTCGCTCCAGAAGGGCGCGTAGTACCAGCGGCCTTCGCGGCTGTACCATGCGCGCTCGCCCCACGGGCCGAGGAAGCCGGGGTTGGCCTCTTCCCACCAGTACCACGCGTCGTATTGAGGGTCGCGCACGGCGGACGCTTGGAACCACGGGTGCTGGCTGCTGGTGTGGTTGACGACCATATCGACGACGACGCGGATGCCGCGGGCGCGGGCGGCGTCTATCAGCGCGTGGAAGTCCGCGCGTGTGCCGTAGTCACGCTCGACGGCGCGATAGTCCAGCGCGTCGTAGCCGTGATAGCTAGCAGCCTCAAACACGGGCAGCAGCCAAATCCCTGTGATGCCGAGGTCGTCGGTTGTGGTTGGGTCGCCGTCGTTCAGGTAGTCGAGTTTTTCGATCAAGCCGCGCAGGTCGCCGATGCCGTCACCGTCGCTGTCGTAGAAGCTGCGCACGAACACGACGTACCACGTCGTGTCAACCCACCACGGGGCAGCTTCCTGCGCTTGCAGCGGCGCAGCAAGCAAAAGAAAGAGGGCTGCGACGAACAGCCGCAGCTTAGCTGTGAGCCTCGTTTTCATACTCGCCTCGGCTACGCTGGGAGCAGGACGCCCTGCTCGAACTCTTGCAGCACGCGGCGCGCGATGACGATCCGCTGAATTTCGCTCGTCCCTTCGCCGATCTGCATCAGGCGCTGATCGCGGTAGATGCGCTCGACGGGGTATTCGCGGCTGTAACCGTAGCTGCCGTGGATCTGAATCGCGTCGAAGCAGACGCGCTCGGCCACTTCGCTGGCCTTGAGCTTGGCGATGGCGGCCATCTTGGTGTAGTCCTTGCCTGTGTCTTTCATCCACGCAGCTTTGTAGACGAGCGTCCGCGCGGCTTCGATCTCAACCGCGGCGTTGGCGATCTTCTCTTGGATGAGCTGCTTGTGGGCAATGGGTTCACCAAAGGCTTGGCGCTCCTGTGCGTAGCGCACCATCTCCTCGAACGCCCCCTGCGCCAGCCCCACGCTCAGCGCGCCGATGCTGATGCGCCCGCTGTCGAGGGTCTGCATCGTCATGTAGAAACCGCGGCCTTCTTCGCCCAGCAGGTTCTCAGCGGGCACGCGCACGTTCTCGAACGAAATCATGTGCGTGGGGGAGGCCTTCAAGCCCATCTTCTTCTCGGGCGGGTGGACTGTGACGCCTGCGCGGTCAGTCTCAACCAGCAGCATGCTGAAGCTGCGGCTGCCACCCTCGGGGCGCGTGCGCACCAACACCGTGATGACCGGCGCAAAGCGCACGTTAGTGATCCACGCTTTCGTGCCGTTGACCACCCATGCATCGCCCTCACGGACAGCGCTCACCTGCGCGCCGCCCAACAGGTCGCTGCCGGCCTGTGGTTCGGTCAGCGCGAGCGCCCCGAGCACCTTGCCGCTCGTCAGGACGGGCAGCCAGCGCGCTTTTTGCTCAGGCGTGCCCCATGTGGCAATCGGGCCGCAGCCCAGCCCGTTGTGCGCGCTGATGCTCAACCCCGTGGAGCCGCACACGCGCCCGATCTCCTCGACGGCGACGCTGGCTGCGATCGTGTCCATGCCCGCGCCGCCGTACTCTTCATCCACTTGCAGGCCAGTCAACCCCAGCGCGGGCATCTTGTGGATCGCGCTCCATGGCAGTTCGCCGGTTTCGTCGGCGTGGCTGGCGTGCGGCTTGATCTCGGCTTCGCAAAAATCGCGCAGGGCGCGCTGAAACATCTTAACGTCGTCTGGCAGTTCAAAATCCATTTTTTTCCCTCACAACAACGCTGTGACAGTTTTCACTATAATAGCAAATAACAGCGCGTTTAGGGCGTCTGCGCTGGTAAGTATCAAGAAGGGATTCGCAGACATGGCTAAGCTCACCGCACGCATCGGCCTCGGGCGCTATGAAGCCGATCAACACTACCACGCCGCGCTGCAAAGCTACCGCGACCGTCGGCCGCGGGATGCGATCCAAAACATGGACTACGCGCTGATGATCCTGCCAGATCACCCGGAGTATCTGGCGGCGCGCGGCTTCTTCCACCTTGAGGCCGGGCAGCTCGAACAAGCGGAGCGCGACACGGACGCCGCGCTGCGCGTCAACCCGTTCGAGGTGCTAGCGAACTACAACAAGGGCGTGTTGCACTTTCAACGGCGCGAATGGCCAGAGGCGCAGCAGGCGTTCATGAAGGCGTGGGCCGCCGACACCCAACGCGCCGAGACACAGTACTACTTAGCCCTAGTGGCCCATCGCATGGGCGACACAGAAAGCGCCCGCCGCTGGATGCAAGGGGCGCGGGCGCTGCTGGAGGCGCTTCACGACAAGGCGCGGCTGGCTGACGCGGACGCATGGCTGCGCGAGTTCGACCTGCACAGGTCGTAGCTGCTCATTTGCCGAGTGAGACGCCGCCCCCGCGCGCGATGCGGTTGAGCAGGTTGAACCAGAAGGGCGCGCCCTGCGCAATCGCTACCATCGTCACCGCTAACCCGATCAGCTTCGTCAGCAGCAGGCTGAACCAGTTCGGGCTGAGGAAGGGGATGAGGTTCCACAGGTTGTTGCTGTTGTTGAAGAGGCTGGCGTTGGCCGGGTCGCTGGCGTCGACGCCGTGCAGCGGTTGGAACTGCCAGCCTAACGGCAGGTTCAGCCCAACGAGTAGATCAACCGTGGACTGCGCCGCTGTCAAGTTGTTAGCGATCTCACCGATCAGCTCACTGGTGTCAGGGGTGGGTTGAGGGGACGCTGGGGCGATGCGCAGTGGGCTTTCGACCACAATCGGCTGCTGGGTGAGGTTCTGGGCGCTGGTGGCCACGGTGAAGCGTAGCGCCGGGTCGCTCCACAGGGCGCGGGCGATCTGTAGCGAATCGGCGTTGAGGACGAGCGCGAGCAGCAGCCCTACCCCCAACGAGAGCAGCCCCATGTAGCGGCTGAACGCATCCGACACGCGCGCCATGCCGTCGTTGAACCACGACGTAAGCTGCTGCTCCGCTTCTTCTAACGTGCGGCTGGTGGAAAGGACGATCTCCATCACCTTGCGGAAGTAAGGGTTTTTGATGCTGCGCAGCCCAGCGATGAGGCTGATGACGCTGTCACGCTCCAGCCCGATGCGGCCAATCAAGGCGTCGATCTGCGCCATCGCTTCGATCAACGCGGAGCGGTACACCGGATCTTGGACGCTGGCGATCAGCTCGCGCAGTTCGCTGATGCCTGTACCCGTTTCGGTCACGTTGACGATGGCCAGCCGCAGTCGCCGCCGATCTGGGCCAGAGGGCATGCCATCGACGATGTTGAGCAGCGCAGCGAACAAGTCTTTATCTTGGCTCACGCGGATTACGTTCATCAGGACGTTCACAAACGTGGCCGGGTCGATGTAGTTGATAGGGTTGACCGGCCCGCTGGCGATGCGCGTCGCTTGGTCATCCGTCAGCCGTTGGTTCGGCAGGCTCACCTCGTCACGCACGAGGTTGATCAACGGGTGAGACAGCACGCGCGCCCGCAAGATCGGATCTTGAATCAAGTCGTTGATGCCGTCCCGTAGGTGGTTGGCGCGCAGCTTCAGAAAGCTGGCGATGATGTTGTTCACCTGAGAGACGAGGATGCTCAACAGGACGTAGACGAAAACTAAGCCGATGATGACTTGGATGATCGGCGAGTCGATGCTCATGTGCTGCCCCCTGATGGTATCTTCCCAACACTCATTTTACTCAGAATGCGCCTATCTACCAACCACGCTAGGCTGTGGGCGTTCGCGTTGGGGGTGTGGTCGGCGCTGCGGTTGGGGTAGGGCTGGGAGTGGGGGTTGGCGTGTGCGTGGGCGTGAGCGTAATGGTGGGCGCGGGTGAAAAGGTGTTGGTAGGCGTTGGGGTAGGGTTGACAGGTTGCAGCAGCGTTTGGAAGATGTAGCCTTCGTCGATGCGCCGCGTGCGCGGGTTACGGTCGATCAGAAACCACTCCCCTTGCTGTTCTAAGACACAGACCACTGTCCCCTCGCTGATCGTCTCGATGACGGCGGCCTGCATGCTGGGCTGGCGGCGCACGTTGACGTTGCCAGCGCCCACGCGGACGCGGTGATCGTCACAAGTAGGCTGGGGGGTGTTAGTGGGCATGGCAGTGAAGATGGCGCTCTGGGTGTTCGTCGCTCGTAGTGAAACCTCTGTGGCGCGCGCCAGCGCTGTGGCTGTGGGGCGCAGCGCCCCGCCCGCACGGAAGAAATCCTGCACCCCCATGATGAGGCGGAAGCCGCCAAACACTAGCGCCGCAGCGATCAAGGCGACAAACCAGCTCGGTGGCCCTCCTTGCTGCCTGCGAGAACTGTACATCCGCGTGTCTCCCTGCTTACACGCCGACTATGTTAGCGCAAAGCGCTGGCGGATGTCAGGCGTCAGAGGGGCGCTTAACCAACGATTCGATCGTGGCTTGGAGCTTTTCAGGCGTCCACGGGCGCGGCAGGAAGCCGTCAATGCCGCTGGCCGCCATGCGCTGCGGCAGCGTGTCGTCATAGTCGTAGGCGCTGACAAGCAGGATCGGCATCTGATGGATCGTCTCATCGGCGCGGATGGCCGCGGCGAGGTCAAACCCGCTCATGCCGCTCATCCGATCATCCGTGATGACAAGGTCAAAGCGGCTAGTTTTCAGGGCGGCTAGGGCGCTCTCGCCGTCATATACGCTGGTAGAACGATGTCCGAACATCTTGAGCATATACCCCATGATTTCGGTGTTCTCAGGGTAGTCGTCAACTACGAGGATCGATAAGTTCATCTGCGCGCTTCCGTTTGAACAGCAAATCAATTAGCAATCATGACGTATCACAGCCAATGTGGGATATTTTCACATGAATCAAAGAAACCCACTTTTTCGCAATATATCCCACGAAAATCCCAAATTGCCCGACTTTTATCCCACATCTGCCGCAATCTTGCTGGATAGGATGTAGCCCTCAGGGTGAAGTTCAGCAACCCATTTAGCCAGCAGACCCGTCGCGTAATGCAGCCCGGCGGTCATGCGCGGCTGGCCGAGCGTGGTGTATTTGACGGTGAAGGTGTTGGGTTCCTCGCGCGGGTAGAGCATGATCGCCACGTGCTGCTCGATCGTGGGGTCGATCACTTCCGCCTCGAACAGCACCGCGCGCCCGTTCTGATGGAGGAACGCATCGCGGATTTTGATGTGCACCCCCTCGGTGGGGTGGAACTGCTGTTCGCGGTGGGCGGCGACAATCTCGGTCGCTGGAACGGGCGTGTAGATAACGACGTGCGGCATGCTCAGCTCCTGTGTAGCGGGTGGCTCAGCGAATGGGTCAGCGGTGCGCTGATAGAGAAAGTAATGCCCCGGTCGCCCCTCGGCTAAGCCCTTCGCTTCGTACTTCGTTGTGATTAGGCGCGGGAAGGTGTGCGTCCACGGGGTGGGCAGGCAGTTTGCTAGCGCAGGCACACTAGAGAGCACTTCGTGTGCCATGTCGGCGTATTCGCGGATGTCGGTCGCTAAGTGCAGCCGCCCCCCGACCTCAAGGCGGCTGACAAGGTACGTCGCTGTGTCGGCTTGAATCAAGCGCCGCCCGCTGTGCCGTTTCTTGAACCATGGGTCAGGATAGTTGATGTGGAACTCGCGCACGCTGCGCGGCTCAAACAAGTGAGCAAGAGCGGCTTCGGCTTTGCTGAAGACGGCGCGGGCGTTGTGGACGCCGTTCAGCCCTAGTTTGCGCTCGGCTTTTTCGAGCGAGCGGCTGGCAATCTCTAGGCCGATGACGTTGCAATCGGGGTTCTGGCGCGCCAGTTCCAGCAGGTAGTTGCCGTTGCCAAAGCCGATTTCGACGATCAACGGCGCGCTGCGACCGAACACCTTCCCCCAGTCTGTTGGCCACGGCAGGTTGTACACGCTGAGTTTAGGGTGCTGATAGGCGGTCATGACTGGTCTTTCTGGTGGAGCACAGCCTCAACTATAGTCAGGGTGGGAGCAGCCTGCAAGGCGCTCTCAGGGGAAGCGTTCGCCGTCCTCGGTGAAGAACAACGCGCCAGCCGGATTAAGGCGGGCGTGAACGGCCTCGCCGACGTGGTAGAGCGTCTGCTGGTCGCACTCGATGCGCCATGTGAGGCCGTCCGTCTCGATCTCAAGCAGTTGGCGGCGCGCCCCATAGAGGTACTGCACCTGCGTGATGCGTCCAGCGACCCCCGCAGCGTCTAACTGGATGTGCTCAGGGCGGATGCCCAGCGTCAGCGGTGCTTGATCTGGCAGCGGCTGCGGCAGCGGCACGGGCGGCCAGAGCGGATGTGCCCAATGATTGTTGCGGACTACGCCCTGAAACAGGTTGATGGCGCTGCTGCCGATGAACTGCGCCACGAACAGGTTGTTGGGGTCGTTGCGCAGCGTGTCGTAGTCGCCGGCTTGTTCAATGCGCCCGTTGTTGAGCAAGATGATGTTGCCCCCGATGGCGGCGGCTTCCGCTTGGTCGTGGGTCACAAGGATGGTCGTGATTGGGAACTCGTGGAGCAGTTTTTGCAGCTCGAGGCGCGCAGCGGTGCGCAGCTTGGCGTCGAGGTTGGCAAACGGCTCATCGAGCAGTAGCAGCGACAAATCGCGGGCAAAGGCGCGCGCAATGGCCACCTGCTGTTTTTCGCCACCGCTCAGGTGGGTGGGCGTGCGTTCGAGCAGTCGTTCCAATCCGACGCCGGTGATAGCCGCCACGCGGCGCACCCGTTCAGGCACTTCGCGCTCACGATGGCGCAATGCGAGAAAAAAGCCGATGGTACGCTTGGCTTCCCAGTGGGGGATCAGCGCGTAGTTCTGGAACACCATGCCGATGTTGCGGCGCATCGGGTCGGTCTCGGTCAGTGGGATGTCGTTGTAGAGGATGCGGCCTGAGGTAGGCACTTCGATGCCAGCGATGAGCCGCAGCAGCGTTGACTTGCCGCTGCCGCTTTCGCCTAACAGGGCCAAGCGCCCCCCTTCGCTGATCTTGAAAGAGATGTCGCGGATGACGGGTTCAGGCTGGTTCGGGTATTGAAAGGTAACGTGATCGACGGTGATGAAGGTCATGATGTGCTGTCTGCTTGTGGATGATGACCAGAGCATGACGCCGAATGATGAGGGATTGATGAAAATGATTACGAGTGGATCGATCGAGCGCGTCTGAAACAACGCAACTTCTTGACAGCTTTGCGCACTCGCAGTACAGTTCAGACGTTGGGATCAACCGAGGATGTGCGATGCTGTACCACAGCATGATGACTATGACCATGACGACTACCACTATGGCGCATTGGCGCGCACATGGTCGTTTCCGCTTGGTCTGATCCTAGCTGCGAGAAAGCCAATCAGGCGTGTGGAAACTACCACACGCCTTTTTTATTTGTGTTGCGTGGGAAAGGGCGCAGAGATCATGAACATCACGATGAAGTTTGGGGGCACGTCTGTTGGCAGCGCACAAGCGATTGAAAACGTCGTGCAGATCGTGCAAGAGGCGGTGGCGGCAGGCCATCAGGTCACGGTGGTTGTCTCGGCGATGTCCGGGGTGACGGATATGCTGCTCAACTCGGTGCAGGCAGCGGTCAAGGGCGACAAGTGGGGGTTCATCCAGCTCAACAACGAGATCCGTGACAAGCACACCAACGCGCTGCACGAGCTGATGCCCGCAGGCCGCAACCGTGATGACATCCTCGGCCAACTAGACGCGATGCTGCGCAAACATCAAGACTTGTGCGAGGCGATCAGCATCCTTGGCGAGGCCACTCCGCGCATCATGGATGCAATCGTCAGCTATGGTGAGCGCATGAGCAGCCGCATGGTGGCGGCGGTCATGGCGGATCGAGGGTTGCACGCTCAGGCGCTCGACGCCAGCCAGTACATCATCACCAACGACGACCATCAGAACGCGGAGCCGCTGTGGCCTGAAACGGCGGAGCGCATCCATAGCCACCTGCGCCCCATCGTTGAATCGGGCGTCGTGCCGGTGCTGACGGGCTTCATTGGCGCAGCACGCAGCGGCGCAGTGACGACGCTCGGGCGCGGCGGCAGCGACTTCAGCGCGTCGATCTTTGCAGCCTACCTCAACAGCGACGAACTCATCATCTGGACGGACGTGGACGGGGTGATGACGACTGATCCGCGGCTAGACAAACGGGCGAAGGTGCTGCCGTATGTGAGCTATGCCGAGGTGGGCGAGCTAGCGTTCTACGGCGCGAAGGTGCTGCACCCGAAGACAGTACAGCCGATCATCCAGAAGAAGATCCCGCTGCGTGTGCGCAACACCTTCAACCCGCGCCACCCGGGGACGTTGATCGGCGCGGAGACGCAGGACACCGGCCACTTCATCCGCGCGGTGACGTGCGTTCGCAAGGTGAGCATGCTCACGGTGAGCGGCAAGGGGATGTTGGGCGTGCCGGGCATCGCCGGGCGCACCTTCCTCGCCACGGCGCGCGCTGGGGCCAGCATCCTGATGATCTCGCAGTCCTCTTCAGAGCAGAGCTTTTGCTTCACTGTGGTTGATCAAAAGGCGCAGGCCGTGAAGGAGATGGTCGAGCAGGAACTGGCGGCAGAGATCGCGCGGCAGGACGTTGACAGCGTGGACGTGATGGGAGAAGTGGCCATCGTGACGGTGGTCGGCGCGGGGATGCGCCACCGCCCCGGCGTGGCCGGCAAGGTGTTCAGCATCATGGGCAACAACAACGTAAATGTGCTCTCGATTGCGCAGGGGTCATCGGAGTGCAGCATCTCGTTTGTGGTGGACGAGCGCGATATTCCTGTCGCGGTGGAGCGCCTGCACGACCTCGCGCTAGAAGCCGTACAGGCGGAGCCGTCACGAGCCTAGCTAGACAACAATCTGAGCCAAGGTGCGGGGGCCACCTTAACGTGGGTAGACCGCCAGCACGGCCGGCACGGCGTCAAATGAGTTGATGACGTAGCGCGTGGCCGCGATGGCCATCATCGTGCTGCGGCCCCCGTCAAGGTTGAAAGCCGTCACGAGGTCAAGGTCAGCGCTGGCGAGGTATTGGCTCAAATCGTAGAGGCCAAGCCCAATGCCCGGAGTGGCCATCAACAGGACGCGACCCTGACTGTCCATGCCGATGACAGTGCGGCGGCTGGCGCGGGTGTCTGTCGCGCGTTGATAGGCCGCTGCACGCTCATGTACCAGCATCGGGAAGGCTTGAACCGCTTGTTCCAGCGGGCGGCCATCGTGCGGCTGAGCGATGAGCGACTGGAGGACTGGCTGACCGTTCTGAACGCTGAACATGCCGCCGCGATCAGTGAAACTACGCCCGAATACCTGCCCATCGCTGACGAGCAGACCCGTGATGAGGTACTCAGGCGTGAAGAAGTTGGCGTTGACGATCACCGCAGCGTCTGGCAGTTCGGCCTGCCACTCGCCGATCAAGCGCGGCTGGCCGGGCTGATAGTGGACGCGGAACTGCACCTGCCCGGGGTCAAGGCGCACAACGACCATCTGAGCGAGCGCTGACTGCGGCGGAGCGATCGTTCGCACTTCCACACCCGCGGCGATCCTCTGCCAATCGTCAGTTGAGGCGGTGGCCGGCACAGGTGACGGCTCGAGAGGCACGGGGGCGATCTGAGCGCTGCCGCGCACAATTGGCTGTGGCACAGCCACCGTGGCGCAAGCAGATAGAAGCAGGACAACGCAGAGCAGGATGAGATGGGGCATTTGTCGGCCGCATTTGATCTTGATTTTCACAGTTTATGATGCTACAGTATGAGTCATAACAACAGGGCGATTAGCTCAGCCGGCTAGAGCGCACGGTTCACATCCGTGAGGTCGGGGGTTCGAGCCCCTCATCGCCCACTTAAGTAAGCTCCACACACGTCGTGGAGCTTTTAGCTTTTTATAGCGGCTGTTGAACACATTTGTCATCACACTACAACATGATTTGCGCCTAATGGGGATGCCAAAGTAAGTAAAACATGAGAAATGAAAAATGCCCCTCTGCTGAGGGGCATTAGCTTTCCTGGTGAAGCTGGTGTAAAAATTATATGTTAATAAATCTA
>DAOUBS010000171.1:0-7904 GCA_034432435.1 Anaerolineae bacterium | reverse complement strand
CACGAACCCAAGTGCGAGCGGCTGAGCGCTCTTTGTGAAATCAGGCTGTGGCAGCAAGCTTACAATGATGTCATAGCCGTTGGCATCGTCGGTGGTCAGCTCGTCGATGAGGGCGATCTGGCGAAGGGGTTGATCATTCAGGTGCAGTGGGCGCAGCGACGCGCCCAGCCCATAGCGCAGCGGCATGACTTCTGTCACTGCTGCGGTTGCGGTGGGCGTGGCGATCACGCTGCCGACTGGCTGGCGCTGCGGCGCGCAGGCCGCTAGCGTGACCGCCAAAGCCACTGACCAGCGCCATCTTACTGGAGCGCCCACGTTACCAGACCGCGCTGAAACATGCTGATCGAGACCGAGGCGTTGAAGAGCGCCAAGAGGCTGAAGGCGATGGCGGCGTTGCGATCATCGCGCCCGCGCAGCAGGCTGAATAGCCCTGGCATGATGACACACAAAAACGCCATATACAAAAAGTAGATGGCGTTGCGCCCCCCAGACACCACCCGGTAACCGTTTAACGCGAGGATGATTCCAACGACGAGCGTGATGCCGCTCAGCCCTGCGTAGATTAGGATCGTGCCCCAGAAATTGCCGCTGATCGACTGCTGACGTGCAGCGAGCGACGCGGCATACACGCCGATCAGAATGCTGTAGATGATCTGCATGTTGAACAGAATGTCGTGTAAGCTGGTCATGTGTGATCTATCCAGTGTGTGCTCGGCGCAATTGTAGCACAGGCCAGCTTGGAAGAGGGTAGGGTAAAGCCCTCACATCTGCATGAAGCCGACGCTCTGCGCCAGCCACGTGAGCATGACGATGTTCAGCATCAACAGCGCTGGCTTCTGGAATGCGCCGCTGCCCTCAGCTTTGTTGCCGCGCATGTCCGTATCCCACAGGAAGAGCGCGCAGGCGAAGATCGACACGAGCGCAATTGTCGCCAACCACGATGGGAACACGCCCGACAGGATGCCGATGCTCGCAAACGCGACCGCGAAGAAGGCACAAACGTACATCAAAATTCGCGTGCCGCGGCGACCGAGCAGCACCACCGTGTTGCGCAGTCCAGCCGCTTTGTCCACTTCGTAATCGTCGATCTGGTTGAAGAACTGGCCGTAGGCCGAGAAGAAGAACGCGCAGCCGAACATCCACCACGCGAGGCTCGGCACGGCGCTGTAAGTGAAGAAGCCGGTCATCACAAGCAGGGTCGAGAGCATCAGCGCGTGCGAGATGACGTCTGTGCCAACGCGCGCCTTCCAACGGAAGGGGTGAGCGCTGTACAGGTAGCACAGGATGAGCTGAACAGACCCGAGGACGAATGTCCACGGCCCGGCCAGCGCGAACAACCCCAGCGCCAAGACGAAAACCCCCCATGACCACGCCATACCCTCAAGCTGGCTGAGGGTTCCGTTGCTGATCATGTTGCGCGCGCTCTTGGCTGGATCAAGGGCGTCGTCTGGCGCGTCCGCCACGTCGTTGATCATGAAGGCGAATGACTGCGCCAAGATGTTCGCCAGCACCACCGCAACAAGGCGCAGATCAGGCTGCCCGTCCGTCTGATGCAGCGCCATCATTGCGCCTGCGATGACAGCCGGAATGGTGTACGGAACGTGCTCTCGCCAGCGTGTGAGGCGCATAATAGCCCCGAACTTGCTGATGCGAACAACTTTAATGCTATCCCCCAGCGAAACGTCGACCATGCTTCCCTCGTCTTGTTGTCTCCGATGATTTCTTTTGCTGCCCTAAATATCAATAAAGCTAACACACAACTCATCAAATTGTTACGGTAAAATGGGGTTCTGTGCAAGTTGGCTTAAAGGCTGGTGGGATAAGGTGTCATGATGCGATCCGTTGTTTTGCTGCTGTCTGTGATGGCGCTGGTGGGGTGTACGCCGCGCGGCGGTGCACTGTCAGAGCTGCCGATGCCGACGTTAGCCCCGACCATGCCGACAGTGCGCATTCAAGCCAGCACGCCGCCCACAGACGCCACGCCCACACGCGAGCTGCGCGCAGTGGAGGCTGCTACCTCGACGCTGACGCCTACTGTTCCCCCGCCAATGGTGTATCGCTGTGACGATCTCCCCGATCCCTACCCCGCTCACTATGACTTGATCGCCAACGTAGATTACGCAAACAAGACCGTAGACGTTGCACAAACCGTTCACTTTCGCAACCGCACCAGCGAGACGCTGACTGATTTGGTGATGTCTATCGAGGCCAACGGTGTGCCCGATCAGTTCCAGTTGGGGGGGATTCGCTTCAACGACGTCGAGATGACGCACATTCTTGATGCGAATCGGCTGTGGCTGCCGCTGCCAGTGGGGTTAGGGCCGGGCTGTGAAGCGACCATCGAGCTGACGTTTCGCCTGCGCATCCCGCGCATCGGGGATTCGCGCCTCGCCTACAAGGGCTACTTGGGCTACAGCGAGCGTCAGATCAACCTCGGCAACTGGATGCCGGTCATGGCCCCGCGCTTGGATGGCCATTGGATCGTGAACGACGTCGCGCTGATCGGTGAGCAAACCATCTCAGATCAAGCGCTGTGGACGGTCGCCCTCAACGTGCTGAACGCGCCCCATGGGTTAGTGATGGCTATGCCCGGCGAGGTGACGCAGCCTGAAGCGAACCAGTGGCGGGTGGTGTTCGAAGGCGGGCGCGACTTCACGGTGAGCATGAGTCCGTTCTATCGGGTTCTGCGGCAGCGCGCGTTCAGCGGGGTAGAGGTTGAACTCTACGCCCTTCCTGACGCCATCCAAATGGTCAACGGCACGCCGCTGGACGGAGCCGCCCACGCTTTGACAGAGGCGACGAAAGCCTTTCAGCAGTTTGAGGCGTTGTTCGGGCGTTATCCGTTCACGCGGCTGGCCATTGTTCAGGGGGACTTCCCGGATGGGATGGAGTTCAGCGGGTTGGTGTACGTAAGCACGACGTGGTTCTACAGCTTCCGCGGTGGGGTGCGCAACTATTTAACGATCATCACGGTGCACGAGGTGGCGCATCAGTGGTGGTATATGCAGGTGGGCAACAACGCGGCGCTGGTTCCGTGGCTGGACGAGGCGCTGTCCACGTACAGCGAGTACATCTACTATGAAGAGTTTTACCCGCAGGATCGTAACTGGTGGTGGTCAACGCGGGTGGGCTACTATGACCCACGCGGCAAGGTGGACAGCACCGTTTATGAGTTCAGCACGCCGCGTGATTACATCAACGCGGTCTACCTGCGCGGGGTACAGATGCTCCAAAAGCTGCGCGAGGACATCGGCACGGAGGCTTTTTTTGACCTATTGGCGACGTATGCGGAGCGCTCTAACGGCAAGATTGCCACGGCGGAAACGTTCTGGAACTTGCTCAGCCCGGCGCAGTGGGAACAGACGCTGCGCACGCGCGAGCAGTTCCTGCGCGATCCATCCTTAGGCCGACCTTAAGCCGATACTGTGGCTTAGCTCATCCTGCGGCAGTATGTTCGCAGGCAGAAAGTGTGGGTGTTGTGAATATTTCAGAAAGGTGAAAGCCTATGCAGAGCTTCAACCCGAATGAGCTGTATCGTTATACGGCGTTGGGGCGCGCCATTGACCCTGTCAACTATCGTTCGAACTTGTACATCGTCTTGCTGACGCCGGCGGCAGGCATCGTGGCGGGGTTGGTGACGCTGTTGAACGGCGGCGACTTAGGCGCAGCCGTCATGGCGGGGTTCTTCACTGCAGCGGCTGTGTTCATCGCGTGGGTCTACACGCGCGACATCGACCCGGATTACAACGCATCGGCCTTTTTGGCGGCGGCGGCAACGCTGGTAGTAGCGCCTGCGCCGCTCGTCATCATCTCGCTGGCGGCTCTCGCGCCGATGCTGCGCGTTGTCAGCCGAATTGTTGGGCCTGTGCCGCGTCTGCCGGAGTACATCGGCGTGCTGGTGCTGCTAGGGATCGCCAGCGCGTTGGACGGCGGCTTGGTCGCGCTGGCGGCGCTGATCGGCTTTTTGCTCGACGCGCGCCTAGCGCAAGCGACGCGCTGGGCGTGGATCGGCGTCGGGGTGAGCGCTGTCCTCGCAGTGGTGGGGTTTGTTCTGCGGCCACTAACGATCACACTGCCTAGCGTTCCCTATCTGCTGCTGGGGCTGGGGCTGCTGGTCGTGTTTGGATGGGCGACCTGGAGCAGCCGCAGCTTCACCGCCACCTGCGACGATCCGACGGTGGCAGTGTGCGGTGAGCGCATTCAAGCCGCGATGGGCGTGATCGCGGTTGCTGGCCTGCTCAGCATGGCCGGCGGGGACGCACTGATGCAGGCCTACGCTCCGGTGTGGGGCAGCATTGTGGGGGTGCTGCTGTGGCGCGCCAAGCTGCTGGTTGCGCGCTAGCCAGTCGTCTTCATGCCAGCAGCAATCCCGTTGATGGTTGCTAACACAGCGTCGAGCGTGGCCGTGTAGGCGTCACTGTCTGGCTCAAGCTGGCGCAGTTCGCGCAGCAGCTCTACTTGCAAGAAGTTCAACGGGTCAACATACGGGTTACGGCTGTCGATTGATTTGAGCAAGCGGGGCGAGTTGCTCAGGATAGTGGTTTGGTTGGTGATCTGGCAGATCATGTGGCAGGTGCGGGCGTGTTCGCTTTCAATCAAGCTCATCATCTCTTCGGCCATCGTTTGATCGTCTACGAGGGTGGCGTAGAGGCGTGTGATGCCCATATCCGCTTTAGCGACGTCCAGCTGACAGTTTTCGATCAACGCGCGGAAGAACAGCCAGTTCTGGTACATCGCTTGCAGCGTGGCGAGGCCGTTGGGGTCATGCTCGCAGTAGGTCTCAAAGGCGTAACCCACCCCATACCACGAGGGGATGATCGCGCGGTTTTGCATCCACGAGAACACCCACGGGATGGCGCGCATGGCCGCGAAGCCGCCCTTGTCCCCGCGCTTGGCTGGGCGCGATGAGATGCGAAGCTGGGACAGCTCGTTGATGGGCGTGACCTGCTGCCAGAAGTCGATGAAGTGTTTGTTCTCGTAAACGAAGCTGCGGAACGCTTGCTGCCCCAACTTAGACAGCTCGTCCATCGCGGCTGACCACTCCGGGCGGACTTGATACTCTGAGGCGTGGCCGAGCGCCAAGATGACCGCGTTCATCACTTGATGGAGGTGTCGGCGGGCAATCTCGCGGTTGTTGTAGCGGTAGCTGATGACTTCACCCTGTTCAGTGATCTTGATGCCGCCGCCGAGCGAAGTGGGAGGCTGAGAGAGGATGGCGCGGTTGGTGGGGCCGCCGCCGCGCCCGATGGAGCCGCCGCGCCCGTGGAACAGTTCGAGCGAGATCCCATGACGCGCGCAGGTGTCGGCGATTGTTTGCTGTGCCCCGTAGAGATGCCAGTTAGAGGCGATGTAGCCGCCGTCTTTGCCGCTGTCGCTGTAGCCGATCATGATCTGCTGGCGCATACGGCGCTTTTCGAGGTGTTGGCGATAGAGCGGCATCTGGAAGAGCGCATCGATGACTTTAGGGGCGTTTTCGAGGTCTTCGATGGTTTCGAATAAAGGCACGAGGTCGAGATAGTCGGCGACGCCAGCTTCCTGGGCGAACAAAAGCATCGTCAGCACGTCGCTCGGCTCTTTGCTCATGCTGCCGATGAACGTGTCAATCACGCCGATGCTGAAGCGGCGGTAAGCCTCGGCGATCATGCGCCACGTGGCAACGATGCGCTGAGTGACCTCGCTAAACGAGCTGAGGTCGTTTGGGAAGAGCGGGCGGCGGGATTCGATCTCGCGCAGCAGCAGGGCCTGCTTTTCCGCCTCGGGCAGGGCGAGGTAGTCCGCAGTGATGCCGTAGCGTTCGAACACCTCGGCCACCACTTGGGCGTGAAGCCGCGCATCTTCACGGATATCGAGCGGGGCGAGGTACAGCCCGAACAGGCGCACCTTGCGAATCACCTTGCGCAGCTTGCCCTCAGCGACGCGCTGGCCACCGTGCTGCCGCAGCGCCTCTTGCACGAGGCGTAGGTCGCTCAACAAGGTGATGCGGCTGCGATAGCCATCGCGCTCCAACCGTTCACGGATGGCGCGGATGATCGTGCGGAAGCGCTCGCCGTCACTAGGTGGAACAGTAGGGAAGGCTTCATCTAGGCGCGGGTTGGTGAGTGTATCGGTCATCTGGGTGAGGTGCTGCTCGAGAAATTGTAGATCGCGCAGGTAGACGTGACGGGCGGCGTCGCGCATCGTTTGCAGCGTCTGCAAGGTGACTTCGGCGGTGACGTTGGGGTTGCCGTCGCGGTCACCACCAATCCACGAGCCAAAGCGCAGCAGGCGGTGCAGGTCTTGCCAGTCCTCTTCAGGGTAGAGCTGTTCTAATGTGTCGTATAGCTCGCTGTAGAGGTCAACGACGACGTCCATGATGACGGTGGTGAGGAAGTAGATGCCGAACTCGA
Source organism: Anaerolineae bacterium (assembly GCA_034432435.1). Taxonomy (GTDB): domain Bacteria; phylum Chloroflexota; class Anaerolineae; order Aggregatilineales; family Phototrophicaceae; genus JANWYT01. Next base: position 1,518 of record DAOUBS010000171.1, on the reverse strand, counting down.
CTTCGTCGCTGACGCTCTTCTGACTAGAGCGGATAGGGCGGGTCTGCCACAGTTCTTCGATTTCTTCGAGGAGCTGCGCTTCCCACGCTTTGCGCTCGCGCGGGAGCATTGACACCCGTTCATGTTCCATCATCATCTGGCTGATGTGGCGTAGCTTAACAAGGATCTCGGTTCGTTTGGCCTCGCTTGGATGAGCCGTGAGGACGAAACGCAGGCGCAGTTGCTCGAAAAGCTGGCGGACGCGCATTTCGGACATGCCCTTGGCCCGCAGGTGTTCCAGCGCGTCGAACAGATACTCGCTGAGCGTGCCTTTTTGCTCGCGGTCGCGCAGAACGCGGATGCGCTCTTGGTCTTCAGCGATGTTGATCAACTGAAAGTAGTTGCTGAAGGCTTTGATGAGGATGTTTTTCTGTTCTAGGTTGGCGCTGCGGATGGTGTCGACGAGTTTATCAGTGGCGTCAGGGTCACCGCTGCGGCGCGCTTTGGCAATCGTTCGAATATCTTCTACCAGTTGGAAAGAGGCGTCCCCATGCTGCTCGCGGATGACGCGCCCGAGCAGGCTGCCGAGCAGGCGCACGTCAACGCTGATAGGGGAGGAGTTGGGGGCTTGCTGGTTCGGTGAAGTCATGGCGCTTTTCACAAAGGTTTTGTCAGTTGGTCAACAGACGTAAGTGTAGCGACATTTACGCGCTGTGGCCAAAGCTGTTCTCCAACTCGTGCAAACTGCCGATGTGTGCCCTCAGCAGTTGCAGCAGGTGCGGCTCATCGGCTGAGGGCCATCCGTCAGCCAGCGCCTCATCAAGGTTAACCCATCGATCGTCAGGGTTCAGCGTCAGCGGGTGGCGTAAGTTGGTCATCAGGTAGAAGTGAAACGTGTATTCAGTCAGCGCGCCGAACGTGGGGGAGAGAACGGGCGGCGTGCGCAGATCAGCCGCCAACAGCCGCAACGTGTAGTCTTCGGGGGGGTGCAGGTCGCAGTTGAGTTCCTCGGCTATTTCGCGTTGGATGGTGTCTTCAAGCGTTGCATCACGCGTGGGGCTGAAGCGCCCGCCGATGAGTTGGTAACGTTGAGCGTTGTGATCGTACTGAAAGAGAATCTGCGGCGCATGTGTTTCAGGGTCGGCGCGTTTGATGAGCACCTGTGCGACACGCTCGCGGCGAGTGGGGGCAGCCCTGGGGAGCGTGTTGAGGCGGTGCAGCTCCAGCAGGTACAGGAAAGACGCGCCATTTTCAAACGGCGCGTGGTGAACGCCTCGCGTGTCCCAATCGGCGATGATCGGCTGGCCTGACTCTAACCACTCGGCGAGGCTGAGCAGGGCATAGTGGGCTGTCTGAGAACGCGCGCGGATGTGATCATCCTCCAAAGACACCAGTCCCCACATGGCTAGCGCCTGCGCGAACCCCTGCGCCAAGCTGACCTGTGCGTCTCCAATGAGGGCAGCGAGGGGCTGAGCAGGCTGGTTTGAGGAGGGAATTGCGCGTAGCAAGCGCACTGGCACAGTCTCCATAACAGTGGCC
>DAOUBS010000170.1:0-6453 GCA_034432435.1 Anaerolineae bacterium | reverse complement strand
TCTTGCTCGGGCGTCTTGCCAACGGAGCGCTTACCTTCCCCGACAACGTCTACAGCCGCCTGCTGCGCCCGCTCAGTCGATTTGCGCCCACGAGATTAGGAGCACCCCATGAGCGTTGGCTATCTCACGCATCCTAGCTTCAGCAAACATGCCATGCCCGGTTACAACCACCCTGAAAGCCCAGAGCGGATCAAAGCCGTCTGGAACACGCTCGACCAAGCACAGCTTACCCCTCGGCTAACAGCCATCGAACCTGTTGAGGCCACGCGCGAAATGCTGCGCGCCGTGCACACGGAAACGTTCATCCGCCTGCTGGAACGGCTCGAGGCTGAAAATCGTCCCGTGCTCATCGATCAAGACACCTACGCGCTGCCGCGCTCGTTTCAGATTGCGCGGTTGGCAGCCGGCGCATGCGTGCGCGGGGTAGAAGCGGTCGTGCGCGGCGAAGTCCACACCGCTTTAGCAGTCGTCCGACCACCCGGCCACCACGCTACCCCCAACAACGCGATGGGCTTTTGCCTGCTCTCTAACGTGGCAATTGCCGCGCGCTATGCCACGCAGCAACTCGGCTTAGAGCGCGTGCTTATCCTCGATTACGATGTGCACCACGGCAACGGCACACAGGATGCGTTCTACGATGACCCGCGCGTGCTGTTCATCTCTACCCATCAATCGCCCTTCTACCCGATGACTGGCCACCTTGAGGAAACCGGAACCGACGCAGGCATTGGAACTACCCTGAACGTCCCACTTCCCAACAACACTGGCGACAGCGGCTATCAACAGGTGTTCGAGCAAATCGTGTGGCCAGCCGCGCGCCGCTACCAGCCGCAGCTCATTATCGTGTCGGCAGGGTTCGATGCGCACTGGGCAGACCCGCTCGCTCAAATGCGCCTAACGCTCAGCGGCTATGACCAGCTCGCGCGCAGCGTCCTCAGCATGGCGGGTGAACTGTGCGGCGGGCGTATCGTGTTCGTCATGGAAGGCGGCTACAACGTGACCGCGCTCGGCAGCGGGATGCGCAACATCGCTCATCGCCTGCTTGGAGATGACGACTTCAACGATCCGCTAGGGGCGGCCCCACCCAGCCATGAGCCAGACCTCAGCGCCTTGATCGCACAGATCGTCCAACTGCACAAGCTGAGCTAACGCCGCCTACTCGACAGCCTCAATGCGCTTGCGCAGGCCTTGCAGTTGGCGCTCATACGCCAGTAAGTTCTGTTCGCTGTCGCGGCACTCTTTGATGAGGTTCTCCAACTGGTTGTAGATCGGCGTCAACTGCGACACGCTGAACTGCCGCATGCGGTTGATCTCTTTCGTGGTGATCTCATCCAACGCCGTGTGATACGTCTTCTTCATGTTGTCGATGCGACGGTTGAGGTCTTCCCGCAGCCGCCTGTTAGCCTCGCGCGCTTTCAAAATCGTCGGGATGCCGAACACGACCGTCACGACGCCCCCTGCGATCAGCGCGGGCATCACCAGCGGGAACGCCGCCAACCCGCCCGGCGTGGCCACTGCGATAGCCATCGCCAATATCCCACCCGCTGTCGCTGCGCCGTTGACCATCATCGAACGCGAAATGGCGCTGAATTGGCTCTGCAAATCGTCCAGCACTTTACCGGAGGTGTTCGCTTGCAGTTCCCGCTCTGCGGCGCGGATGGCCTCTTCTAGGTTCTCACGCTGCTCCGCGTAGATCGCCGCGTCCATCGTTCCCATGCGCTGTTCAAGGTACTCTTGTAGCCGGTTGAGCCGGTCAATCACGCCTTTCCAGTACATGCGGCTGTTGTCCACAATAGTAGTGACATAGCTCGTCGCGGACTCGTTCAGATCGCGCATCGAGCGGCCAATGACCACCTCACGAAACTCAGCCTCCAGCTCATCACGTTTGGCGCGGCTCAACATTGTGCGAACGGTGAAATGCTTGTCGATGAACGCCAAGCCGCGCTCGCGCACGCCTTCCAGCGTGCGGTCGATCTCTTCAAGGGTACGCGTGCGGCCTGATGCGATGCCCGACGCCTGCACCTCTAGCTCGCTCTCTACGCCTTTCACCTTATCCTTGTTGCCAGAGACGAGCAGCGTCTTTTCTTGGGCTTTTTCAACGTACTTCTTGAGGATGCGCTCGGTCGTGTCTAACTCGTTGAGCAGCTTCTGTTTGGCAGGCCGCGCCTGCGCATAGACGCCGCGCAAATAAGCGCGAACACCTTCCAAACCGCCGCCCTCGCCGCCCGTTTCAAGGGCTTGTTTCGCGCTCACCATAAAGATCTGCGGCTCAATCCCCAGCGATTCCTTCACGCGCACTTGCACAAACGAGCGCACTTGCTCCTGCTCGGCAGGGGTCAGTAGGTCGATCTGGTTGATGATCAGCACGATTTTCTTTTCATAATTGCGCGCCAGTTCAAGGTAGAGGCGTTCAGACTCAGCGAAAGCCTGCTTGGCGCTGAGGACGAACAGCACCAAATCGCTGCGATGGAGGAAGTTCTTGGCCGTCTGCTCGTGTTTCATGAAGATCGACCCTGTGCCGGGCGTGTCGACAATTGCCACGCCGGGCGCGCCCGTGTTGGGGTGTGCCCACTCGCGCAGCCCATCTTGGCGCATCGCCGGAACAGTGAGCGGCGTCTCGCTATAGCGCACCAACTCGATGAACTCTGTTGTGGGGGTGATGCCCGTCTCAAGCAGATTGTAGCCCAGCAGCGCATTCACGAAGCTCGACTTGCCTGAGTTGAACTCTCCCACTACCGCCACCATGAAGAACATCTCGCGCAGGTCTTGCGCGATGTCTAACAGACGCTGCCGATCCATTCGACTAGCTTCGTCATTGTCTGTGATCGAGCGCGCAATGTCTCCGATTAGCTCAATCTGATTCTGCCGCAGTGCCGCGATTTCGCCTTCAAGTACGTTGCTCAACAATGCCATCGTCATAAAGAACCCCTAAACTGTCACCCCTAGTATCCGTCGCTTGCCAAGCGCGTTGACGTCTGCTTCGAGCTTGATCACGTTCTGTTCCGCCTGCTGAAGCTGCGTAAGCTGTTTGCCCTGCACAGACGCCTGCGCCTCGATGAGCTGCATAAGCGGGCGCACCGTGCTTTGACGAAGCTGCATGCCCGTCGCAAGCTGCGCATCAGCCGCCTCGGTGAGCGTTTCGATGTACCGCGCCTGAAGCTTTAGAAGCTGCTGATGATACTGGCGATGAATCCAACGCCCACGCAGCGGAACAGTCACAAACCCGATCAAGCTCACAATGATCAGCATCGCCAGCAGCACGAACTCAATCGGCGCTTCGTTGGTCGTCGCAATTTGCCCCCACAGCGCGATCAGCGCCACCAGCAGCACCCCACAGATGAGCTGCCACAGCGCGAGGTAGATCATCGCCGTGCGCTGCTCACGCTCTACGACGTCTGTTAACTTGACCAGCGCTTCTTGCTCAATTGGCTCCAGCTTCTCGCGCAAGTTCAGTGTCGCGCTGCGGTCATAGCTCACAGGGACCTGAATCGTGCCGATCAGCTTGTCTTGCATGTCCTGCGGCATTCGGCGCACCTCACGTTGAGCGTAGGCGGCGAGGTCGGTCATGTCCTTCATGTCCTGCCCTTCAAGCTGGCGCGGCAGGCGGTCACTCACCATCTTCAACTCAGTCAGCGGTTCATGCACCTTGTGCTGCTGGAAGGCATCATGCACGAGATGGGACGGTTTGCCGCCGCGCAAGATGCGGCCGATGAACGTCGCCTCAAGCAAGCCGCGCCATGTCAGCCCCAACACGGTTGACAAGCGGAACAGTTCGTCCAACGCAGCCCGCGCGCGCTTGCTGGCTTGGCGGAAGCGCTCTTCAACCTCCGCGTTCGTCTCACGGATGACACGCCGTTGATCGTTCTTCTGCTGCTCAAGCTGCCGCTCGATGTTCTCGTTAATCAACCGATACTCATCGTAACGCTGCTGATTGGTTTTGACCGTCTCGACAGCGGCTTGATGCGCGTTCTGCGCAATTTGCAGCGGCGTCTGGAGCTTTTGACGTAGGCGGCTGCTATCGTTGAGCTGCTTCTCAACGAACGCCTCTACCACGCCGAGGTTGCTGCGCTGCCACAGAGCTTCATCGCGCGGCTCGCTGGCTTGGGCTTCTAGGCCCCATTTGGCGCTCACCATCCACACTTCCGGCGCAAAACCCAAGCGATCTTTGCTCTGCTCACTCACATACTGCTTGACCTTCTGTTGTTCTTCCTCGGTCAGCAGGTCAATCTGGTTGACGACGAGGATTACCTTTTTGCCGTACTGTTTGAAGCGCTGGAGGTACTCAAGGTTACTGCTGGTCATCGCCTGCGTCGCCAGCATCACTAGCAGAATGATGTCAGCGCGGTGCAGGAACTTCTGCGTGGTGTCCTCATGCTCACGGAACACACTGTCCAAGCCGGGTGTGTCTACAAAGCTGACCTTTTTCAACAGCGGCGCGGGGTAGAACACCGTCTGCACGCGGTTCATCGCCTCGATAGGCTGCGTGTCCTCGCCGTAGCGCAGGATGCTCACCTGATCCGTGACCGGCGTCGGCCCCACTTTTAGCAGGTTCTCACGGCCAATCAGCGCGTTGATGAGGCTGCTCTTGCCGCTGTTGAACGGGCCGACGAACACCATCATGTACGGGTGATCCGCATGGAACATTGCATCGCGCAGTTGGTTCAGCCACTGCTGATCAAGGTTGTCGATGCGCGGCAGGATGTCCATCAAATGCGTGACTAGTTCTACTTCACGCTGGCGCACCGCATCGTAATCTTGTAATAGTTTAACACTCAGTTCCTCAGCCAAAGGAAACCCTTTCAACCTGATAAGATCTGCACTGCTGAGCGCATTTCGACGCTCTCAGCAGTTATAATCAGAATAATGGGGATTCAACTATCACACAATAGTAAGTGTGTTAATGTATGGGGAAGGTTCAAGATTTCCATGACGTTCAACGCTTCAATTCACTACCGGAATCAGCGCCTCTTTGTGGACGACGTGCCCGTGCTGGACATCCGCCACGTGGTCGACACACCGCTTTACGTCTACAGCCAGCGGCGCATCTTGCAAAATTATCGCACAATTGAGCAAGCGTTCAGCGCGATGCAGCCACACATCCACTTCAGCATGAAGGCGAATAACTCCCTTGCTATCCTCAGGGGGCTTCGTCAAGTCGGCGCAGGTATCGACGCTGTCAGCGGCGGCGAAATCTACAAAGCCATCGCGGCCGGCTTTGACCCATCACATATCGTATTCGCTGGCGTCGGCAAGACGACTGCTGACATTCGATATGCGCTTGAAGTCGGGGTAGGCTGGTTCAACGTTGAAAATGTGCAGGAAGCCCACTTGCTCCAGCAGCTTGCCGCTGCAATGGGGCGAACACACGTCCGCGTTGCGCTGCGCCTCAACCCAGACATCACCGCCAACACACACCCACACATCGCCACTGGCCACGGCGCAGCCAAGTTCGGCCTGACCGCTGAAGCCATCCGCCACCTGCTCGACCATCAGCACGAGTTCCCCGCGCTGACGATGTGCGGCCTGCACGTTCACATCGGCAGCAACCTCAAAGACACCATCGCCACAGTCGAGGCGATCAAGCGCGCCCGTGAGCTGATCGCTCCCTACCCCAACGTAACCACCCTCAACATCGGGGGTGGGATGCCAGTGGCTTACTCCCCTGATGACGTGGTTCCCTGCGCAGCTGATTTTGCTCAAGCCATTGCACCTCACGTTGACGGCTATCACCTGCTGCTAGAACCGGGGCGCGCCATCGTCGCCGACGCTGGCATCTTGGTTACCAAAGTGCTGTACACCAAGTTTCAAGGGGGACAGCGCCTCGTCATCATCGACGCCAGCATGACCGAGCTGATCCGTCCGATGCTATACCAAGCGCATCACGACATTGTCCCCGTGCATCGAGATTCGGACGCACAGCGCTTCCCAACACAGGTGCATGGCCCCGTGTGCGAGACGACCGACGTGATGGGGCGCGATGTTGACCTGCCTGAGCTTGAGCTAGACGACCTGCTGGCTGTGCTAACCGTTGGGGCCTATGGCAGCGTGATGAGCAGCCACTACAACGCGCGCCCACGCCCGGCGGAGGTACTAGTTCACGAGGACGGCACAACGTGGAGCGTGATTCGACGGCGCGAAAGCTGGTCAGACCTTGTACATGGAGAGATGTAACCCACTTAAAAAGCCCGCAGACTTGCGGGCTGATGGTGGTGTTAGCAAGACTTGAACTTGCGACCTAGCGATTATGAGTCGCTCGCTCTAACCAGCTGAGCTATAACACCACATAGTTGCGGAGGATGGACTCGAACCATCGGCCTCCGGGTTATGAGCCCGACGAGCTACCACTGCTCTACTCCGCGACTTTCATATTAGCATTGCTCAATCAGCCTGTAAAGGCCTAATTGAGCGCCGATCCGGTTCGGTCTAGGCGTCTTCCGCGTCGATAGCTGCGTG
>DAOUBS010000169.1:0-9155 GCA_034432435.1 Anaerolineae bacterium | reverse complement strand
CCTGCGTTCTGTGCCGTCATCGCTGCCGCCGCTGGAGGAGCTGCTGAAGGATCCCTATCCAACTTATGAGGAGCCGCGGCCTGCGGCGCGCGTTCCGCATGAGCCGCGCCGCAAACGGGGGGAACCGAGCGCATGGCGGCGCTTTGTAGATCGCTCACTGTTTGTCATCGAGGTGGCCGCGGTAGTCGGCCTTGTGGGGATTGGGATCGTGCTAGCTTCGGGGATCTTCGCGTTGCAAGAACAAACCGCCGAGGCCCAGCGCAGCGCGCAGGAAGCGATCCGCGCCAGCATGCCCACGCTTGCGCCCACGCCCACGCTCAAGCTAGCGGATTTTGTGCTGCCGGGCGGGCACACCCCACCGACTGAGCCGGGCGGTGGCCAGTTCAACTTTGAGGAGATCCCCGCCAACCTGCGCGCGCAGTTCCGTGATCAAATCTTCCTGCCGCCCAACATCAGCCGCCCCGCCCCGCAGCCCGAAACGCCCTTGCGCGTCATCATTCCGGACCTCAACATCGACGAGCCGATTGTGCAAGGGACGGACTGGGAGGCGCTCAAACTGGGGGTGGGGCAGCACTTGAACAACGCGACCCCGGCTGAGCGCGGCTCGAACATCGTGCTGGCCGCCCACAACGACATCTACGGCCAAATCTTCCGACACATCGACCAACTGCGCCCGGGGAGCATCATCCGCATCCAGACGCAAACGCGCATGTACGAGTACATCGTCACAGGGTCAGAGGTGGTGCGCCCGAACGAAGTCCGCGTGATGGAGCCGCGCGGCTACACCGCGGTGACGCTCATCTCGTGCTACCCGTATCAGGTCAACACGCAACGCTATATCGTCTACGCTCAACTGAACGACAGTTAGAAAGAGGCTGCGATGGCACGTCGCAAAGCATCATCCCCCAAAATCCCTGCCGACACGCTGGCGCGGGCGCGCGCCCAAGCCGCGATGACGCCGCCACCTGCGGAACCCGCGTCTACGCCCATGTCCGAGGCTGCGCCGACCCCTGCGCCTGCGGCCGTTTCCACGCGCAAGCGCCTAGAGGAAAAGCGCGAGCGCGAGCGCAAAAAAGCCGACCTCGACAGCGAAACCATCAAGCAGATGCTGCTCAACCCGACGAAGTTCCCCACCGCCGAGGACTTAAAACAGGATTACTTGTACGTCACGCGCGATCTGCGCAACATGTTCCTGCTGACGGCGGCGCTTATGGCGTTCATGTTCCTGCTGGCGGCAGTTGCGCCCGGCCTGTAGCTTAGCTCTCTTGTTTCTTCATGCTCAGCCAGCGCGTGGGCAGCAAGGCCACCACGCACAAGAACGCGCCGAGTAAGCCGATCTCGCGCAGCACCGTCACCGCGGACTCAGCGTAGGTCTGAGCGAACACCGCCGCATCGAACACGCCATCCACCAGCGCGCGCTCGTTAGCCAGCGTGTTGACGCGGTTCAGCATCAACGAAGACAAGCTCGACACGCTTAAGGTCATGCCGACCAAGCGCAGGATCAGCACGACCGCACCGGCCACCCCGCGCTCGTCGTCGCGCGCGTTGTTGATGATCGACGCGCTGATGGGCGAGAAGGTGAGTCCGATGCCGACGCCGATCACAGCCATCTCGGCTGCGAGCAGCCAGAAGCCGATGTCGAGCGACCACGTCAGCCAGATGGCCACGTAGCCGATCGACGACAAGATCAAGCCGATGCGCACGGTGTTCGCTGCGCCGATGCGCTCGCTCAGCCAGCCGCCGGGCACAGTCGCAATCGCCATCGGAATTGTCAGCGTGGAGAGCACCAGCCCGACCTCCAAGGCGGCTTGGTCCAGCAAGGTGGTATCACCCGCCCGCACGTTGATGAGCACTGGCACGCTCACCAGCCCGATGAAAAGCACATAGCCGATGAACAAGTTGATGAGCGCGCCGCTGGCCACAGGCGGCTTGCGGAACATGCCGGGACGGATGAGCGGGTAGCGCAGGCGGCTTTCCAGCAGCACGAACAGCAGGAACATGATCGCGCCTATGGTTAGCACGGGCAGCGCGTAGGTTGGCAGCGCGTTGAGCGAACTCAGCCCGCGGGCAACGCTGCTCGTGTCGATGTTAGCCCCCAGCCCAATGGTCAGCGACGAGAGCGCCCCACCGATTAAGATCGTGCCGAGCAGGTCGAAGCGGCCGGAGGCTCTCAACTGCGGCACGCGCCGCAGCGCGTACAGCACCGCGAACAGCGTCAGCAGCGTCAGCGGCACGTTCATCAGGAACAAGCCCTGCCACGGCATGAAGCGCAGGAAGATCGCTCCATAGACTGGCCCCAACACCCAACCGAGTGTGTCTACCGCGCCGATCAGGCCGAGGGGCTGCGCGCGCCGCTGCGGCGGGAACAAGTCGCCCACCAGCGCTAGGCTGACCGGCACGAGCGCCCCCGCCCCCAACGCGGCGATGACGCGCCCAACGATGATCACTTGCAGTTCGACGTAAGCCGGGTCAGGGCGCTGCCCCATTCGCCGAAGCTGAGTATACACTTGGTCAGTGAGCGTCTCGTTCCCAAAGAGGGGCGTCCCTGCGAGCGCAGTGATGACCGAGCCGACGATGAACGTCAGCAGGCAGCCGACGTAGATCGCACGCCGTCCGTAGAGATCTGACAGGCGACCCATGAAGGTGAGGCTGATCGTGTAGGCTAGCAGATAGCCCGTGACCATCCACGTTGCGTCGTCTAAGGCCGTGTCGAACGGCAGGCCGAGTTCGGCGATGAGCTTGGGCAAGAAGGCGCTCACCACCGTCAGATCGAGCGAGCCGATGAAAACCGGAATGAGGATAAACCCGATGACTACCCACGGGCGGGTAACCCCGTTGGCGCGCTCGATGGGCAGCGCGCTAGTTCTGGTCGACAGGTCGGCCATTTTCGTCTGCTCTCACGCGTGCTGGGGCGTTGATGTCGTACAGTTCGATGTTCCACGTGGTGTCACCCTCGCGCTCGTTGGCCGTGCCGGGCAGAGCTAGCGTGAGGCGCAGCGGGAAGAGCGTCTCAGGGTCGAGGTAGACGTCCACGACGATGTTATCCTGCGTCAGCGCGAGCAGGTTGAACATGAGGTTGTTGATCGTCTGGCCGGTGGCGTTGCCGCGGATGTGTTGAGTGAGCGTGCCGTCAATGAGCGTGGCTGTTCCGATGTATTCGAGGTTGCGCAGCTGCCCTAAGGCCAGCGCGAAGCCGCTGTCATCGCGCACCAGCTCGCCCGGATTGAAGCCCTCGGCGATGGGGAAGTTGATCCAATCACCGCCTGCTAAACGGAAGAACTGGTTCAGCTCCTGCGCGAAGATCTCGACGTTGACAGGGGGCAGTGGGGGCACTTCCAGCCGCACCGTAGCGTACAGCTCGTTGGGGACGATGAACTGCGCCTCGCCGCGCCGCATGATCGCCGTGACGAAGCTAGAGCCGGCGTCGAGCGACACTTGAAAGCGGTAGGCGACGCCAGTCTGTTCGATGAGGATGCGGAAGGTCTCTTTGGATCGAATTTGTTCGACGGCCTCGCGCAGCGCTTCCACGGGGTCGGTGATGGGTTGAATTTCGCTGCGCTGTTCGGGTTGGCAGCCAATGAGCAAGATGAAGGTTGTCAGGCACACACTTACAATTCGCAGCACAGGTAAGCTCCTTTGATCGGCAGCGTTGGTGGCCTTGAGATACACGGTAGAATACAACGGCATTATACATCAACATGGAGTCAGGATGAGCAACCCTCATGACATTCACATCGCGGCGGGACGTCTGCGCCCATACCTGCCGATGACGCCGCTCGTGCCCCTGCCAGAGTGGGGCACGCAGGTCTACGCCAAGCTAGAACACACCCAACCAACGCGCTCGTTTAAGATCCGCGGGGCGCTTAACGCTCTGCTGGTGCTAGACGTTGATCAACGGCGGCGGGGGGTGATCGCGGCTAGCAGCGGCAACCACGCGCAAGCGCTGGCGTGGGCGGCGCGCGAGTTGGGCGTCTCAGCGGTGGTGATGATGCCGCAGACGACCCCCGCGACCAAGATCGAGCGCACTCGCCAATGGGGGGCTGAGGTGCGTGTGGTGGGGGCCAACTACGACGAGACGGAAGCGCTGGCGCGGCAGGCCGCCCGGCGCGAAGGGCGAGTGTACGTCTCGCCTTACAACGATCCACAGGTGGTCGCCGGGCAGGGGACACTCGGCTTGGAAGTGCTTCAGCAGCGGCCAGATGCGGCGCGGGTGGTGGTGTGCGCGGGTGGGGGCGGGCTAGTGAGCGGCGTCGGGCTGGCGTTGAAAGCCGCTAACCCACAGATCGAAGTGATCGCCGTCAACGCGCAGAGCGCCCCCGCGCTGCACAACCACCTGCGCGGCACGGCCTACCCGGAAATGTGGCAGACGCTGGCGGAAGCGCTCAGCGGGGACATCGAAGCGGGCAGCATCACGCTCGAGATTGCGCCGCGCGTGGTGGATGACATTGTGCTGGTGAGCGAGGCACAAATCGCCGCGGCCATGCGCCACCTGTATCAGGCGCACGGCTGGATTGTGGAAGGTGGCGGCGCGGCCAGCGTGGCTGCGTGGATGCACGGCCTTATCCCCGCTGACGAGCGCCTGACGGTGTTGATCGTTAGCGGGGGCAACGTCAGCGAGGAAACGCTCAAGGCGCTGTGAGCGCGCTCATCCGCTGTGGCGAAACACCATCACATCGCCATCTTGGACGATGTAATCCTTGCTCTCAAGGCGCATCTTGCCCGCGGCTTTGACGGCCTTTTCGCTGCCGGCCTCCATTAGCACGTCGTAGGGAATGACCTCGGCGCGGATAAAGCCCTGCTGGATGTCGCTGTGGATGGCCCCTGCGGCCTCGAACGCCGTCGCGCCGATGGGGATGCTCCACGCGCGCGTTTCCTTCTCGCCAGCGGTCAAGAACGAGTGAATGCCGACCATCTCATACGACAGGCGGATGACCTGCGCCGCGCTCAGCTCGGTGATGCCGTACTCCTCCATGAAGATGGCGGCATCCTCAGGTGAGAGCTGCGCTAGCTCCGCTTCGAGCGCGGCTTGGATGGCGATCTGCTTGGCGCGACCGTAGGTGAACGTTACGCGCTTGTCTGACTCTCTGACCTCATCGCCCAAGTTGAGCACGATCAGAACGGGCTTCATCGTCAGGAAGCCGTAGCCGCCGAGCTTCTTCTTCTCCTCAGCGGTTAGCGCAAGGTCACGCAGGGGCTGTTCTTGGGCGAGGTGCGCTTGCAGCTTCTCCAGCAGGGGAACCTCGTCGATTACCCCCTGTTCGGCGCGCTTGCCTTTGACGCGCAACTCATGGTGGAGCCGTTCCAGCCGCGTTTCGACGGCCAGCGTGTCGATCAAGAGCAGTTCGCTGTCGAGGATGTCAAGGTCACGCTGGGGGTCAACGCTGTGGTAAGGGTGAGGGACGGTGTCGCTACGAAAGGCGCGGATGACGTGGACGAAGCCATCGACTTGGGCGAGGGCGGTGCGCATCGGGCCGGGCATTCCCCCTTTGCCGATGCCCTTGTCAAGGCCGCCGATGTCGGTGTAAGTGATCGTGGCGTAGACCTTCTTTTTGCTTGCGTACATCTCAGCAAGCCGGTCGATGCGCTCATCGGGTACGTTGACGATGGCGGTGTTGATCTCAAACTGCCCGCTGCTCACGGCGCTGGTGGCGATGTTCCCACCGGTAAGCGCGTTAAAGAGGGTGGTCTTGCCGCTGTTGGGCAAGCCAATAATTGCCAGCCGCATAGGGGTCTCTCGCTGTCTCCGTCTGTTTTAGCGGGGCTAATTGTAAGGCCGACGGAGCCGCTTTCGTAGGTTCAAAGCCCACGCAAGAGCTGTTGAAGCTCGCTCAGTTTGTCAGGCAGGTTCAGCTGAGTGAAGATGTTGGCCGCAGCCAGCCAATAGCGGCGCGCCTCATCACGGTAGCCCAAGTCATACAAGACGCGCCCCATCGTCTTGGCGAGTTCGGCTTGGCTTGGAAAGTCGTTCAGCTCATGAGCGAGCAGAGCGCTTTCACGGTAGTGTTCAAGGGCAAGGGCGTAGTGCTCTGCGGCGATGCGCCCATCGCTCGTCTGGCGGGCGCGCTGCGCGTAGAGGTTGCCGAGGATGCCGAGGCGCAGCGCGGCCTCCTGCTTGCGATCCAGCGCAAGGTAAAGGTCGACGGCCTCGCTGTAGCAGTCCACGGCTTGATCAAAGCTGCCCAACTGGATCAACGTGTTGCCGAGGTGGCCAAGGCGCAGCGCGAGGTTGAGGCGGTCTTCAAGCTGCATGGCGATCTTGACGGCCTCCATGTGGTAGATGCTGGCTTGCTGTGGCTGAGCGAGGTCGTTGTACACGAGGCCGAGGTTGGCCAGCCAGAGGCCGCGCCCGCGCTGATCGTTGTGCTGCTGAGAAAGGTCGAGCGCTTTGTGCAAGGTCTGAATGGCATCTTGGTAGCGGCCAGCCTCGCGCAGCAAGTTTCCCATATTGCCCAGCAAGCCAGCCTCAGTGATCGGGTCTGCGTCTTGCTGCGCGTAGCGCAACCCCTGTGCAAAGCTGGCTAGCGCAGCCTCGACTTGGCCAGTGCGGTATTGAGCCAGCGCCAAATTGCCCAAGTGGCGCGCGGCTGCGCCCCAATTTTGCTCCTGCTCAGCGATGCCTACTAGCCGCTTCAGCCCTTCCAGCGCACTGATGAAGTCTTCGTTTTGCAGCGCTTGACGCACCAACCGCAGCAGATGCGCTAATTCTTGTGAGTGATCCATAACGAGCAGCAGCCATATCGACTAATGGTAAGCGGGCAGAGCTGAGGCCAGCGCAGCGCGCTCTATCATTTGGCAGGCTTGGCCTGCGCTGACTTCATCGCTATCATTATGACTTGTAGTGGTAGCTTGGTCAAAAGGCAGCCGCATGAACGCAGTGTTGAGACAACTTCGCCGCCCGCAGCCCGCGCAGGTAGCTTATGGGGCGGGGGTGCTGATGGTCTTGCTAGCGATTGTCACAACTTCGGTGTGGCCATTAGTCACAGCTGCGTTGATGGCTGTGTGGGGCTGGTGGATGCACACGCAAGCGGCGTCCGCGCCTACGGCTTCACTCCACCCTGCCCCAACGGAACTGCTAACGATGTCGGACAGCGCGATGCAGATGCAGACTACGATCGATGGCTTGGTGCTGGCGTCGCAGGCGATCAACGAAGTGACCGGCGTTCAAGCTGCGAGCGCGCGCGAACAAGCACAGATCATCCAGCTGGCCAACGCGCGCCTTGAAGATTTTCTGACGCTGACGGAGCGCATCACAGCGCAGGCGCAGCAGGTGATGCAGGTAGCGAATCGCGCCGCAACGATGTCCGAAAGTGGGCAGAGCGCCATCGTCGCCACCATTACCACGATGGACGACATCCGCGCGCAGGTGAACGCCATCGGCCTAACGATCAAGCGCCTTGCTGAGCTTACCCAGCGCATTGATGACATCATCGACAGCGTGTCAGAAATTGCCACCCAATCGAATTTGCTGGCGCTGAACGCCTCGATTGAGGCGGCCCGCGCTGGCGTCCACGGGCGCGGCTTTGCCGTGGTAGCCGATGAAGTGCGCACGCTGGCCAGCCAGTCCACCCAAAGCGCGGAGCAGGTGCGCGCGATCTTGGGGGAAATCCAGAGCGCGATGAAGCAGACGATCCTTGCGACGCAGGCCGGTATGGAAAACGTGGAACAAGGGCGCGCGCGCACTCAGGTTGCGCAGGAGGTGATGCTCCAGCTTTTGGCGAGTGTCTCAGAAGCGCGGGACGCTGTGCAGGAGATCGCCAGCGTCTTGAAGCAGCAGTCGGAAGGGTTGGAGGAAATCGCCATCAGCATCGACCGCGTGCAGCGCATCTCACAGCAAAGCCTCGACAGCACGCGCACCGTTGAGATGGTCAGCAGCAACTTGTCGCGGTTGGCGAATGACCTCGTCAAATCCGTTGCTATTCCCCAGTAGGGGGATGAAGTGCGTGTGCTTTTCCATTAGCTTTGAGAAAGTGCACGATCAACCAGCAGTTTTTAGGAGGAAATACGTGTCAACTAACTATGACATCGCCCGCGACCTGCGTGAGGCAGTCGCCATGGCTGAAGGGCTGGATCGCTACGTGCGCGGCACAGAACTGTATGGCTCGACGGGGGGCGGCTTCTTCGCCAGCAGCATGCCCAGCCTCACAGTCGGCGCGCTGGTGATGCGCCTGCGCCGCCTGCACGCTCTCAGCGATCAACTCGACCCCCGACAGCGCGAGCAGCTTGAGGCCGCTCAAAAAGAGTTCGACCGTGTGCAGAAAGAGTGGAACTTCCACTTCAGCGGCAAGATCGGCAAAGAGGCCCTTAGTCGGCTGGACGCGATGCGCGCTTTCTTCAGCGAGTGCAGCAAGAGCAACGCCACCTGTGCCCAGAACTACGCGCCGGAAGCGCTGCGCCGAACAATCGTCGAGGAACTGCGCCCCGTCATCGAGGCCAACCAAGCTCCAGCTGAAGGGCTGGCTGAAAAGCTGCGCAGCACCGACGCCAGCTTGCGTGCCGTCGTTCAGCCGGATCAGTTTATCTGGTCACCTCTGTTGCAACCGGTGTATCCACAGGCGGTGTATTGGTGGCTGTACCAGCGGCCGCCTCAAAGTTGAAGACACTGGCTACTACGGCTGCGACCACGAGCGTGACAGCAATTGACCCCATGATCCACGCGCCATAGCGCACCAGATCGCGCAGGGACTGCTTCTCTTCTTCGGTCCAAGGCTGAGGGGTAGGCTTTTGTGACATTTCTGCTCCATCCTAAGAGGAAAGATCAGTGCAGGCTTAAATCTAGCAAGTCGCGCTGAACTTTTCTAGCGTTTCTCAGCGCCATCCCCTAGAATAGGGGCGCAAATTCTGAAGGAATCTACATGACAGATGACATCGTGAACTCCCCCCCCAGCGCCGACAGCCGCCCGTCCCCAGTGTTGGTCGTGCTGTTGATCGTGCCGTTGGTTGGGATTTTGTTGGCGCTGCTCATGGTTGCCATGACGCCGCGCCAGCCAGAAGGCGGCCTGCCCAGCACGGGGGTGCAGGCGGCTTCGCTCATCAACTTCACTGCGCCCCCCTTCGACGTGCTGGATTTGAACGGGGAAGTGTTCTCGCTGCTGGACTACCGCGGGCGGGTGGTGCTGCTCAACTTCTGGCAGACAACCTGCCTGCCGTGCGAGATC
>DAOUBS010000168.1:0-28281 GCA_034432435.1 Anaerolineae bacterium | reverse complement strand
CGACACTCCAAAGTGTTGGATCAGCTTGGTTAACATCGCGGCGGGGCCAGCGTGCAAGCTCACCAGATCAATTGCTCCGCCAGCCACAATCGCGCGGATGATACGGCTGCTCGTCTCGCCCGTTTTGACCGCGGTGCTGACCTCATCAGCCTTGCGGCCACTGCCGTCCAACACCAACACTGGCACAGGCCGTTCACCGCGCGCTGTTGCAAAGTAGATGTCCTGCTCAGCGATTTTGCCTCCGTTGATTAGCACCCCTAGCATCGGCTTCACGCCGCCGCTGATGGCGCGCGTCAGGTTCACGATCATCTGCGACTCGTGGCCCCAACTGCCGCGCTCCATCAACACGAAGTGCGAATGGCCGGGCTGGAGCGGCGTCTCGCCGCCGTGGTGGCGGCTGTTGGGGTAGTAGATCATCGGGCGCGGGGCCACTCCAATCAGCGGGAAGGTTGCGCCGCGCTGCTGGCGCGCCTCGCCTAGCAGCTGCATCACCCCTGCTTGTGTCCCCCCGTCGATGACAACGAGGTTATGCTGGTGCGCAAACGCCACAATCGCATCTTCGACAATCGCGCGCACCATCCGCAGATCATCTACACCCATCAGCGCCGCACCACCGCTGATGAAGAGGACGGGACGAGGCGGCTCAATGCCAAGCGCAGCCAACACCGGGCGCAAGTCTGAACGTGAGTTGACCAACACGGCGCGAGCGGCCCGATGATCGTCGAAACGGATGGTAAACGCGCGATACTCCGGCATAATGGGGGTTACCTTCCCACACTCGGTGAACGTGATGATATTCTCAGGCTCTGATTTTACCCTAAAACTCTTGAATTGGTTTGAGGAGCACCGCGCCACTCTGCCGTGGCACGGCGCAGACGCCTATCGTGTGTGGCTCTCTGAGGTGATGCTCCAACAGACGCAGATCGCCACCGTCATCCCCTACTACGAGCGCTTCACAGCGGCCTATCCCACTGTAGAGGCGCTGGCCGCTGCCCCGCTGGACGATGTGCTCAAACTGTGGGAAGGCTTGGGCTACTACAGCCGCGCGCGCCACCTGCATCACACGGCGCAGGCGGTCGCGGCGATGGGCGGGTTCCCGCAGACCGTCGAAGGCCTTATGCAGCTCAAAGGGATCGGACGCTACACAGCAGGGGCCATTGCCAGCATCGCGTTCGGGGTGCGCGCGCCCGTGCTCGACGGCAATGTGATTCGCGTGCTGACACGGCTGTACGACATTAACGACGACGTCACCCAGCACAGCACCCAAGCGCGCCTGTGGTCGCTAGCGGATGCGCTCGTCCCAGCCGAGCGCGCCGGCGACTACAACCAAGCGCTCATGCAGCTCGGGCAGTTGGTTTGCTTACCCGTCCACCCGCGCTGCGCCGAGTGCCCCGTGCAAGCCCACTGCCGCGCTCACGCCAACGGCACACAGTCCCAGCGCCCGGTGAAACCACGCAAGAGCGCCACGCCGCACTATGACGTGGCCGCTGGCCTCATCCGCGACGCCGCGGGCCGCCTGCTCATCGCCCAGCGCAAAGCGGACGGCTTGCTCGGCGGCTTGTGGGAATTTCCGGGCGGCAAGCAAGAACTCAACGAGACACTGCCGCAGACGCTCCAGCGCGAGCTGCGCGAAGAGTTAGCGATAGAGGTCGAAGTGGGTGAGCTGTTCGTAGTGGTGCGCCACGCCTTCACCCATTTCAAGATCACGCTGCACGCCTTCGAGTGCCGCTACCTCGGCCCAACGCCGCCCTATGACGCGCCACAAGCTATCGACTGCCAGCAGTGGGCATGGGCCGCCGAGGCAGAACTTGACCGCTACGCTTTCGGCAAGGCCGACCGCCAGATCATCGCTGCGCTGCACGCCCGCCGCGGAATGCTGCTGTAAGGGCTTAATCGTCGTCTGCGACGCCTGCTGCAAGCTGTTCGGCCTGTGCTTGCGTGGCCAACTGGTCGATGAAGTCGTCGATGTAGCCGTCCATGACCGCAGGCAGGTTGTAGCTGCTGTAGCCGATGCGGTGGTCTGTCACCCGCCCCTGCGGGTAGTTGTACGTGCGGATTTTCTCGCTGCGCTCCGCCCCGCCAATCTGGCTGCGGCGCTCGGACTCGTGTTCAGCGCGGCGCTTCTCCATCTCCATCTCGTAGAGACGAGCGATGAGGATCTGTTTAGCGCGGATGCGGTTCTGAAGCTGTTTGCGCTCATCCTGCACTTCTACCACGATGCCCGTCGGGATGTGCGTCATGCGTACCGCGCTGTCTGTTGTGTTGACGCTCTGGCCGCCGGCCCCCTGCGAGCGGAACACGTCCACGCGCACATCGTTCATGTCGAGGTTGACTTCCACCTCGTCGATCTCCGCCAGCACTGCGACGGTAGCTGTGCTAGTGTGGATGCGCCCTTGCGATTCAGTTGCAGGGACGCGCTGTACGCGGTGCACGCCGCTCTCGTACTTCAAGCGGCTGAACACGTTATCGCCCTTGATCATGAGGGTCACCGATTTGATGACGCCGCCGCCTGTCTCGTGCAGGCTGATGATCTCCGTTTTCCACTTCTTCATCTCAGCATAGCGCAGGTACATCCGCAGCAAATCGCCAGCGAACAAGCCGGCCTCGTCGCCGCCCGTGCCTGCGCGAATCTCCATGATGACATCTTTGCCGTCGCGCGGGTCTTTGGGCAGCAGCATCGTCTTGAGCTGCTCATACAGCGCTTCCGTCTCCTCCGTCAACGTGTCCACCTCGAGCTTGGCAATCTCAGCGATTTCTTCATCTTTGCTGTAAGCCAGCTCCTTTGCGCCTTCCAGATCGGCCAGTTTCTTGCGATAGTCGCGGAAGGTAGTTACGATGTCGTGAATCTCGCTGCGCTCTTTGGCCAATGTGGCCACCCGCTCATAATCGGCCATTACTGCCGGGTCTGCTAACAGCCGTTCGATCTCTTCATAGCGTGCCTCTACGCCCGCCAGCTTATCCAACATAGTTGATTCATCCTTACATAGTCTGCCCATTACCAATAGCAACTAACGAGGCGGCATCCTCTCAAAATACGGCATGTTGAGAGCAAGAGGTCAGCTAATGGGCATCGAGGCGACGTAAACGGTTCATCGCGCAGCAGTATAGCACGCAGGCTCCATCATGGGCAGGCCGCGTCTACGGTCGGAACTGCACCCCACGGTAGGCCGCGAACAGATCCCGCAGCTTCAGGCGCTGATACTTGCCAGTGGAAGTCACTGGAACGTCCGTCCCGAACACGACCACCTTTGGCGACTTATCAAAGCGCAGCGCCGCGCGGCAGTGTTCAATGATCGCCTCCGCATTCGGCACTACCCCTTCCTGCGGGACGACGTACAGCCCCACTTCCTCGCCGTAGTAGTCGTTCTCAAACGCGACCGCCAGCGCCAGCTTGACGCCCGGCGCGCGCAGCGCCACCTCCTCGATCTCAAACGGGCTGAACTTGACGCCGCCGCGGTTGATCAGTTCCTTGATGCGCCCCGTGATGAAGAAATAAGGCCGACCATCCGCGCCGTCAAGGTAGAACCCCTCGTCCCCAGTGCGGAACCAACCGAACTTGAACGCCTCAGCGTTGGCGTCGTCGCGCTGGTAATAGGACAGCATGACGTTGTGCCCACGCACGCAGATCTCGCCGCGTTCGCCTGCGCCCAGCCGCTGGCCGCTGCCATCCGCACTGAAGATAGCCATCTCGTTCACGTCAATCGGGCAGCCAATGCTCGGGTAGCCGTGATCGCGCAGCCAGCGTTGGTGCTCGTCCCACGGCTGCATGATCGGCAAGAAGCACGAGTAGCAAGTGGTCTCGCTTAAGCCGTAGCCATGCACAATCGGAAAGCCGATCACGTCCTCAAAGTCGCTCGCCAG
This sequence comes from Anaerolineae bacterium, assembly GCA_034432435.1. GTDB lineage: Bacteria > Chloroflexota > Anaerolineae > Aggregatilineales > Phototrophicaceae > JANWYT01. The sequence goes on along the minus strand of DAOUBS010000168.1, from coordinate 24,420 downwards.
CCGCACCGAGAGCGTCCCCGCGCCGCAGATGAAGTGGCGGAACATCGTCAGGTTGAGGCGGTTGATCCCGTGGCCGAAGATGGTCTCACCCTGCGCGCTGTTGCTCTGCGCGTAATCCAGCAGGTATTGCAGCAGCGTCGGCACGACGGAGACGATCTGCACCTTCTCGCGCGCGACGCGCTCCCAGAAGTGGTGCACCGTAAATTTCTGGTTCAAGACGACTGAGCCGCCCACTAGCAGCGGCGTAATGAGCGTGACGACGATCCCGTTCACGTGGTGCAGCGGCAGCACGCACATCAGGCGCTGATTGCCAGTGATGGCGTGCCACTGGGCAATGGCCTGTGCGTCGGCGATGAGGTTGTACTGTGACAAAACAACGCCTTTGGGCGCGCCAGTTGTGCCGCTGGTGTAGACGATCAGCGCCTCATCGTCGAGCTGCGGCGTGCGGTCGTTGGCCGGGCGGATGCTCAAATCGCCCGACTTTGCGCCCCTCTCGTCGCCCAAGAACGTCGTTGAACGGCTGCGCACGATCTCCTCAAACAGCAGCGCGCCCTCTGCCGGCTCGCCGCCGATCTGGATCACGCCTTGGATGCGCGTGTCCGTCTGCTGGAGGATATGCCGCGCCCGCTCTTGGTAGGACTGCTGCACGAACAGCAGCTTGGCCTGGCTGTTGCGCAAGATAAAGCCGATGCGCGCGTCGTCCTCGCTGACGTTCTGAGGGACGACCGCCGCCCCGATAATCCAGCAGGCCATGTAAATCAGCACAACTTCTGGGGCGTTGTGCGCCATGACTGCCACGCGATCCCCACGCTGAACCCCCAAATCATCAAACAACAGGTTGGCCACCTGATGACAGCGCGCGACGAACTCGACGAACGTCAGTTCCTCGCGCTGATTGGCCGCGTCATAGCTGATGAGGAAAGGCTTGCTGCCGGAGGTCTTAGCGTGCAGCGCCAGCGCGTCGCGCAGGTTGCGGAACGGAGTGCGGTGCTGCGTGGGCAGCCACTGGTAATACGTGCGAGCATGAACAATATTGGTGGATGTGTCTGTAAGAAGGGTCATGTTTGAGCGTCCTTGTGCACTACTGAGAGTATAACGCAAACTGTTGTCATCTCTCATGCAATCTCGCGTCAGCATTTACAGCACTACCTTAGCGACTTCTCAACAAAACAACGAAATTCTTAGGGATCGCGTATATAATGAAGGTATGCTCACGCCCATAACTTCAACTTCAGTAATTGACATCAGGTTAGGATAATATGCAGTTTAGGCGAAGAAACACAGCATGGCTGGCCACGCTAGGGATGCTCATCGGCTTGGCACTGTTGGCCACGGGTGGAACCCTCTCGGCCCCCATACAGATTGCACTGATCGCCATTTTTGCTGTGGCGATGATCGCCTCGCTCGTGAACCTTGACGCCAACAACCGCATTCTTGAGTCGCTGCGCACCTCGCCGGTGCGTGGGCGCATGACGCTCGAAGCGCGCGAGGCGGAAAGCCGTGCCCGTGCGCGCGGGTTGTACTATCGCGGCGGGGCCACCATGCTCGACGTTGGCTTGATTGCCATCCAAAGCAGCGAGGACGGGATGTCGATGCGCCGCACCACTGAAGTGAGCAAAGACGATGACGGCGTGCGCCCCTTCATCACTTTGTTCGTGCAGCCCAAAGACGCTGAGCGCAACGTCGCCGTCCGCTTCGAAATCTACGATCAACACGGCACCCCTAAATTCATGTTCGAGACGCGCAAGTTTCTCCGCGCGGGCGAGATCACTATCATGTCTGACAACTACCTACCGCTGGCGGGCAACAGTCAGATCGACGGCGTCGGCGATTGGGAATCGCGCGTGTACGTGGACGGCAACCTGATGTCCGTCCAGCCGATGACGATGCTGCCGTCGATCAACGAGCGCAGCAATCGGCTGAACCGCATCTCGCGCTTGGCGGATGATGCCGATGTCGTGTTCGACATCATGGACGAAGAAAAGCAGCCCCGCTCCCCCACTTTGCAGGATCTGCTCAGCAGCAGCGGAGCGGACGACAACGACATCGAGGCAGCCATACGCCGCCGCAACGCAACCAGCCGCCGCCGGAGGTAACCAAGCATGAACGATGGAAACGAAGCAACGCGCGCTTTGTGGTTTTTAGTGGCTTTTCTGCTGGCTTTAGCTGTCTTTTCCAACCTTTCGACCTTCTTCCTGCTGATGATGCTGGTCTTGGCTGGCATGTGGGTGGCGCGCAACGTCAACATCAATGACCTACGCCAGAACTTAGACGTCTTTAACCAGAACACTGAGCGCGAGCCGTTCGAGGACGACGAAGACGACTTCTTCGAAGAGGAGGAACGCGCTGTCCAGCGTGAGCCTGTCTACCGGCATGCGCTGACAGCGGTTGAGAACGCAGGGCTTAATCCAGACACGGTCAAAGTGCTGGCCGTTGACCTCGGCGTGATTGCCTTCCGTAACGATGGCAGCGCGACCGTCTATCGCACGTGGACAATCCCAGAGGACGCGCGCAGCATCCAACCGTTTGTCACCCTGCGCTTGCCAACGTCGGCCACCGGTCGCATCCGCTTCGAGATCCTCGACGCCTCAGGCCGCAGCGTTTTCTCGTCTGAGACAGACCACCGCCTCGAACCCGGCCGCAACTTCATCAACCCGCCGGCGCGCCTGTCGCTGCGCGATCATCCGAATCTAGACGGACGTTGGCAGCTTCGCATCAGCGCCGATGGTATGCTGCTAGCGCTGCATCGCTTCGAATTTGCCGAGCCAACAACCGCCAAAATCCGCCAGAGCCTCGGCGAAGACGGTGAAATCCGTGCCGACAGCCGCTTGATCCTCGACGAAACCGCCACACCGCGCATGTCGCTGGACGATCTGCTCGCATATCAAGACGAGGAACAGAAGTCCCGCCGCAGCGAGTTATGAGAGCAGTGCAAACCGTCCCATACACGCTGCGACGCGCCCTGTTGGGCGGGGCACTCATTAGCCTGCTGATGCTGGCGCTGCTCCACACGGGCGCGTTTACAGCGCTGCGGCTGAGCCTGACCAACGTCTACTATGTCGATTCCCCGCCCAGTGGCCAGATCACCCTTGTCGCGCTCGACAACGCCAGTTTTGCCGCTTTCGGGCGTGCGCCCAGTTCATGGGATCGCACGCTCTACGCCGACTTAGTCACACGCTTGAGCGAAGCGGGCGCCCGCGTGATCGTGTTCGACATCATCTTCGGTGAACCAACGCCGCAGGACGCCGCGTTTGCAGAGGCGTTGGCCGCCGCGCGCGCCAGCGAAGGGCGCACCCGCATCGTCATGGCTGCCGCGGGCATCAACGTCCCGACATCGCTCGATCACCCGCAGTACAACCGCGGGATCCGCTTCGAGACGGTGCTGCTGCCCACCCCAGCACTGCAAGCCGCCAGCGACTATCTCGGCTTTGTCAACGTCCTGCCAGACGCTGACAGTCGCGTGCGTCGGCAGTTGTCAATCGTCCAAGTGGGCCGCGCGCCCGTGTCAGAGCCGCCGGCGCTGTCCCTGTCGCTGGCGGCTTACCTCGCCTACTTGCGCATCCCATCCGCAGCCCTGCCGCAGATCCTCGTCCAAGAGGGCGATCAGCTTCGGCTGGCTTCCTCACAGACGCTGCAAGTTGATCCGCAAGGGTTGTGGAAACAGAACTTCTTCACCTCCACCCGTGAAGATGCGTCAGCCCGTTTTGCCACGGTCTCGATGGTTGATGTGCTCAACGGCAGCGTTGACCCAACCTTCTTTGAAGGGCGGGTCGTCTTGATCGGCATCTTGAACAGCACTGGCGCGACCGATCAAGCCCTCACCCCTAACTCGGCTTCCCCAATGGCCGGGGTTGAAATTCAAGCGAACGCGGTCGAGTCGCTGCTTCAACGCCGCACCCTCACTGAGCCATCCCCCGCACAAGAATCGCTCGTCATCGTGGCTTTTGCTGTGCTCTCGACGCTGGCGTATAGTCGGGTCACATGGCGCTACAAAGTGCTGCTGCTGTTGGGCACAGTGCTGGCGTATCTGACCGTTTCCTACGTCCAATTTGACACCATCAACCAGATCAACAGCCTATTCTACCCGCTGCTCGCGCTGATCTTGCCCTTCGTGGTAGCTATCGTGTTCGACGTCACCGATGAGATTGCGCTGCGCATCCGTAGTGAAGCCCAAGTGAACTTACTGCGTGAGCTAAACGCCCGCACCGAGGCCGAGCGCGAGACGCTGCGCCAACTGAACGAGCTGAAAACGCGCATGATCCGCATGGCCTCGCACGACCTGAAGAACCCTCTACAGCGCGTCCTCGGCTACAGTGAGCTGCTGCTCGACGACGACACGCTCGGCGATTCACAGCGCAAGTTCGTCACCAACATCTTCAAAGCCAGCGATGAGATGTACATGCTCATCAGCGAGCTGCTCGACCTTGAGCAACTCCGCAGCACAGGCGAACTCAACCTTGAACAACTAGATTTCAACGACCTCGTGCGCACCGTCGCTCAGCGTCATGAGCCTGATTTCTACCGCCGTGAACAGCACTACACGCTCGACCTCGCGCCTGACCCGCTGCCTGTCAAGGTGGATGGACGCAAGCTCTCACAAGCGATCACCAACTTGATCGGCAACGCCATCAAATACACGCCAGACGGGGGCAGCATCACTGTTCGGGTGTTCGCTCACAATGGCATGGCACGGCTGGAAGTCCACGATACCGGCTATGGCATCCCAGCCGACGCCTTGCCGAATTTGTTTAGCGAGTTCTTTCGCGCCAAGACCGCCGTCACCCAGCACATCAAAGGCACGGGGCTAGGCCTCAGCATTGTCAAGCAGATCGTCACTGCACACAATGGGCAGGTGTGGGCTGAGAGCGTAGAAGGACAGGGCAGCACGTTCTACCTTGAAATTCCGCTGTGTGACGAAAGCGCTCAGCGCACGTAGAAGAAAGGGTCATCGCGCGGCTCGCCGTAGAACGGGCGCAGCAGTTCCACTTCTTCCGCTGTGTACTCTGTTACGCTGTAGAGCCGCTCGGGCGGTAGGTTGTTCGGCAGGCGCGGCAAATTGGGGCAGTCGATGTCCAGCGCCAAGCGCAGCACCCAGCCAAAATGGTTCCTAAACTGAATGCGCACCCAGTTTTCGCTCTCGTTGATCGCCATCGCGGAGAGCGGCTCGCGGTTGGGGATGAACCCGATGGCCTGATAGCCTGTGCCGATCCCACGACGCACCAGCAGGTTCTGACCTTGATCAGTCGAGACAAAGCCAGCGCACCCGAACAGCGCGCCCTCTAAACGCGCGTTGTTGAACGGCTCTAGCAGTGTCACCACTTGCGCCGGCACAGACAGCCACGCCATCTGCCCCGCCGCCATGCGCTGTTCGACCGTCCCGCTGACGACTACTTCCCCCTGAGCCACGGCCAGCGAGTCGGTCAGGTCAGGCAGCGCCCACACCGCCGAATGCACGCCAGGCGAGGTCACCGTGTACGTGCCGTCCTCCAGACGCAGGGCATACGTTGACGGGGGCGACTCCCAACGCTGAACAACCACGCCCATTAGCTCAGCTTCCACGCGCACACCTGATGGCTGGCTCGGCTCGTAGACGATCAAGTGCAGCTCGCTCTCTGGCAACAGCAGCAGCGCCCCACCCTCAAACGCTAACTCAACGCGGCCTGTCTCGTTGGTGCGCACGCGGTCACCGCTGCCGATGGGCATCACGGAGCCAGCCGACACCGGCAGCCAACGTTCTGTAGCGACGCGCAGAATTTCGACGCCTGTCGTTCGCACCGTCAAGACTGCGGACAGCTCAAGTTCATCCTGCGCCCCAGTCAAACTAGCAAAGACGACCAGAAGAAGCCAAACCCAGAAGCGCACCTCTCAACGATCCTTCACGTCAGCGTCTACCGCTTCAATCATACGGCAGGCTGGCGTGTCGAACAATCCTAAGGCGTTTCTAGCTGAACAGCAAACGGGTCGCTGAAGCGCGGGTCAGTGATGAACGTTTCATCGGTCAGCGCTTGGAGGAACGCGACCAAATCAGCGGTTTCCTCGGGCGTGATGTCAAACCCGGCGATCAAGCCGCTCTTGAGCGGGCTGGCGCGGCCATCACCGGCGTTCGGCCCCTCTGTGATGACGCGCCCACCGTCGGCGTAGAACTGGATCACTTCCTCCAACGTGGCGATGCTGCCGTCGTGCATGTAGGGCGCGGTCAGTTCAATATTGCGCAGCGTCGGCGGACGAAAGCGCCCCATGTCGGACGGGCTGTTGGTGATCTCATGGACGCCAGTGTTGTCAGGCGGGTAAGCGCCCTGCCCATCAAGGTTGTACAGGCCGGTGTTGAAGAACATGCGCTCATCAAACGACGAGTTGGCGCTAACAGTCGAGATGCTCATGTTGAAGCCGCTGTGGCAGTGATGGCATTCTAGGCGCTCGGAGAAGAACAGCTCCATCCCGCGCACGGCCGCCTCAGACATGGCGTTCTGATCCCCGCGCAGGTAGCGATCAAACGGTGAATCGCCAGAGATCAGCGTGCGGTTGAAGGACGCCAGCGCGTCCACGACGTTCCGCCATGTGAACGGGTCAGCCTGCTCAGGGTAGGCCGCGGCAAACATCGCCTGATACTGCGGATCCACACGGAAGCGGCTCATCACGGCGTCTTCGTTGCCCGTAATGCCCATCTCAACAGGGTGTTCACCGAACATCGGGATGACAATCTGCTGTTCCAGGGTTAACAGGTTGGGGTTAGCCCAAGTCAGCGTCGCGTTGTAAGCGACGTTGGCCAGCGATTGCGAGTTGCGCATGTGCGGCTCGCCGGTTGCGCCCACGCCGAACACTTGCCCATCGCTGAAGGCCAGCGCCTGCACATGGCACGACGCGCACGAAATCGTGTTGTTGCCAGAGAGACGCGTGTCATAGAACAAGTGCCGACCCAGCTCGACCTTATCGGCAGTCATCGGGTTGCTCTCAGGGACACGCGGCAGCGGGAAACCGGGCGGGAGCCGCCACTCATAATCGCCCACGCGCATCGTCACACGCCCATCCAGCGAGCGTGTCGCCCGCGCCCACACGTTACTGATCTGAAAGCCGCTCTCGTTGAAAAAGTTCAGCTGACCGTCTGGGGCGTCTTCTAGAACTGGCACGCTCAGCGTCACCGACCGGCCAGAGGTGAACTCCAACGTTAGCTCGATTACATCACCAGGGAACAAGTCGCCTTGCAGCCGTTCCAGCATGATGTGATTGCCCGCTGGGCTGAAGCTCACGCGGCTGTGCGGCGGCAGCGGAATGGCGTTCAGCTCGCGCATGCGCGCCACGTCGCGCTCGTCGATCATCGTCTGATGCAGCATGACGTCAGCTGCCTGTGGGCTGCTCACGCGCACCAGCGCATCGGCTTCACGGCTGGCGTTGACGATGGTCAGGTAGACGCTGCTGCTGATCGTCATGACGGTGGGCGCGCCGTGGTCGTGCATGTGATCGTGACCGTGGTCGTGATGATCGTGGCTGTGCCACAGGTCGGGGAAGTACGGCTCGGCCAACATCCCCGCGCCCCAGATGCCGAAGCCTGAAAGCGCCGCAACGCTCAACCCAGCCAACAACATAGAGGGAACAAATCGACGCACGCGCGTGGGCAGGACGTCCACCTGCGCTCGGCTTAACAACACAACAAACGCCACAATCTGCGCCGTCAGCGTGGCGATGCTCGCCCAGTCCACAGGGTGAGGCGATTCTGAAAAGGGCGTCCACGTCAGATGGGCGAACAGCCAGATCACGACGACGCCACCTGATAGGATCAAACCGCTGAGAAACAGCGCCAACGAGCGCGACGCGCCGGCTTTGCTGCGATACGCCAGCGCTGCCCACGCTACCTGCGCGACGCCCACAGCTGCAAAAAACGCCCCATGCACCAGCGAATGGCTCAGGTGATCCGGCGCGATGATCAGGTGCACAATACCCGCGATAAACAGTAACAGAGGAAGGATCATCCTAACAATACCCGTAGCACCCTTTGTATCATAGCATCGTCAACCACTACTCTCATAGGCTGAAGATAAATCAACAGGGGCGACCCGCCAGAGCCGCCCCTGTCAAGCCTAGTCTCAGTCCATGCGGAAGAACGCCTGACTATCTAGCTGGGCGCCAGTCTCAAGGTTAAGCCCGAAGTTGGGGAACAGATCAACGCAGTCTGGATCCTGCACGCCTGACATGCAGCCCGGCGGTTGCGGGGTATTCTCGTTAAGATTGACGTTGACCAACAACGACATCAGATCGGCCACAACGAAGTTTTCAGTTGGGTTGAAGCCCATCAGCTCCACAGTGGCCACGTTCGGGTTGGCGCAGGGCTCGCTAGGCGGGGTGCTGCCGCTGTCCGAGACGCAGCCGGTGCTGCCCAAGTGAATGAACCACTGCGGGATGGCGCTGGTGGGCGTCTGCATGTCAATGCGCACAAACTTATAGCCTGCGCGCCAGTTCCACCACATAGCCGGCAGGTTCAGCGGAGCAGGAGCTGTGGCGGTATCTAGATGGTTCAGCTCAAACGGCACGCCGAGGTCAAAGCGCAGCCCGGCGTATTCACCCTCTGGGATTGTACCAGTTACCTTGTCGTTCATCTCTGGCGTGCCCGAGCCGCTGCAAAGCCCTGTGCCATCCTCGAAGTCCAGCAGCGCCACGTTGTTGTACTGCCAGAGGCCGTCCTGTGTCAGCTCAACCGGCACTTCCATGCCGTCCGCCGTCACCATGCGCACGTTCGACACGTAGAAACGAAAGTCGTTCAGGCTGATGGGCGAGCTCTCCGAGCCCAAGCCGCGGTAAGTGATCCCACATGCCGCCGGGCGGTTGCCCACCATCGCCACAAAGCGGATCGTCACCTCCGGCCCGACTGTCGGCATCGCGTCCATCACCATGCCGCCGTGGCCATCGTCACCGTGATCGTGACCTTCATGCCCTCCTTCTTGAGCAACCGCCACCAAGCCCAGACACAACAAAACAGCCGTGAACGCCCAACGCACACGTTTCAACAACATCACTTTCTCTCCTCAAACTATTTAATGCTCTGCGCGATATATATCCAATAACCAACCATCTCACCATACGCCATTTGGCGTATCTAGCGCTTCGAAACGTGCGCTATAATAGCTTTGAGCCAATTATCACAAATTTGCCATATGACGCGCATTTTGCTGGTGGAAGATCATGTGCTCGTGCGCCAGAGCCTCAGTGCCTTTTTAGGGGGCGTGGGGCTAGAAGTCGTCGGGCAGGCTAGCAACGGCGCTGAGGCAGTTGCCTTAGCCAACGAACTGGAGCCGGACATCGTCATCATGGACATCCGCCTGCCGGTGATGAACGGTGTAGAAGCCGCCAGACAGCTGTTGGTGCAGCGCCCCCAAACCCACATCATCGCGCTGACCGCTTACAACGAACAGGCTTACCAACGCGCACTCGCTCAAATTGGAGTGGCGGCCTTCGTCCTCAAAACCGCCGAGTTCTCCGAGCTGCTGCGTGCCATCGAGCAAGTCACCGAGCAGTCGACGAGCAGTCCTGCGGCACTGACGCCGACACCCCCCCCAACGCTGACCGAACGCGAACGCCAAGTGCTGAGCTGTGCGGCGCGCGGCTGGACGAACAAACAGATCGGCCAGCACCTCGGCATCTCCAGCCGCACAGCACAGGTACACCTCCAAGCCATCTACCAAAAGCTGGACGCGGCGAATCGCACAGAAGCGGTGCTGCGTGGCCTCAGCCTGAACCTCATCCCACCCCTTGACGTTGACGGAGACGACGAATGACCCCCCTCACCGAACATCTGTATCACATCATGCACTTTGACGGCCTGCTGCACTGGTGCTTCCTGTTGGCGCTGGTGGGCTTCCCGCTCGTGATGGGGTGGATCACCCTGCGCGTGCTGCTGCCGCTGCATCGCCTCGCCCGCCAAACTGAGCGCATCGCCAACGGTGAGTTGAACTTATTCGACGCGCCCGTAGGCGGCATCGGCGAGATTGAGAAGCTGCGGTGGTCGCTCCAAATGATGGTGGCGCAGGTGGCCGCCGCCCAGCAGCGCGAGTTAATGTACCGCTCGGCCTTAACCGAGAGCCAAGAGAACGAACGTCAACACATCGCGCGCGAGATCCACGACGAGACAATTCAATCGCTGGTGGTCGTGTCGCACAGCCTCGAGCGCGCCTTGCAAGCCTGCCCGCCCGCATCGCATCCCCATCTACAAGCGGCACGGCAGCAGATCGTCAGCACGGTTGACAGCCTGCGCCAGATGATTGCCAACTTGCGGCCCACTGTGCTGGACGAGTTGGGGTTGGCCGCGGCCATCGAGACGCTGTGTGAGCGCGACACACGCCTGAGCTTCGTCGTCAAGGGGACGCCAACCGCCCTGCCACACGCCCACGAGTTGGCGCTGTTCCGCGCCGCTCAAGAAGCCATCTACAACGCCGAGCGCCACGCGGACTTCGACCGAGCTGAAGTCACGCTCCGCTACGATCAAGCGGGGGTCAGCTTGAGTGTCACAGACGACGGTCGCGGCTTCCATGTGCCCGTTCACCTGCGCGAGTTCGCGCTGCACGGTCACTATGGCTTGATCGGCCTGCGCGAACGCATCGAACACTTGGGCGGCTCTTTCACGATCGAAAGCGCCCCCCATCAAGGAACCCATCTGAAAGTTCATCTGCCGGTCAATCACATGGTGCGCGAGCTGGCGTGAGCATTTCGGCGCAAATTGCCGCGCGGCGCTTCTAGCGGTATACTTTGCGGTAAGTTGGCTTGATCACGCGCACGATTATGAGGAATGCAATGCCACCCTTCACGCCGCATGAAGCCCCCGCTAGAGACCTTGCCGCACTGCCATTCCCACGCCCAGAACGCCCCATTGGCCGCGATGACGTGCTGCAAGACATCTATGCGGCGCTGCGGTTGAACACAGCCGTGATGGTCTCTGGCGCAGCAGGCTTGGGCAAAACCTCGCTGGCGGCTGCCCTTGCTGCTGCCTATACTCAGCAGCCCGGCGGCGTCCTCTGGCTCAGCGGCAACACGTCTCCGCTAGCGTCGCTGTTGGTGCGCATCGGGCGAGCCTACGGTGTGCGCGAGATCAGCAACAGCGAGCAGCCCTCCGGCACAGCCGGAGCGGTGGCCGCGCTGCTGGCCCAGCATAAACCGCTGATCGTTCTGGACGACTTCAGCGATGCGATGGTCGTTCAGAGCTTTATCAAAAAGTGCGCAGACAACCTGCCCCTGATGCTGCTGAGTGAGACACCGCTGCAAGGCTCGTGGCAGAGCATCCCCCTCATGCCGCTGAATGAGGGGGATGCTGTAAAACTCTTCAAGCACAAAGCAGGCATCAACGATAACCACTTTGATGAGGCGATTGCTGCGATTGCACGGCTGCTGCAAGAGCGCCCTTACCCACTGGCGCTGGCCGCGCGTGCAATGGTCGCCGCCAAACAAACCCCACCCGATTTCCTCAACGTCGTAAGCGGCGTCGCGCGCGTCAACAACGGCCACCCTGATACCACGGCGGTTGCCATCAGCTACCGCGCGCTACACAACGCCCTCCAAGGCTTGATCCTCGTGCTTGGGGCCATGCCGCGCAGCGCAGCCAGCGCCGAGCTGCTCTCGATGGCCAGCGGCACAGCGCCTGAAGTCATCGACCAGACGATCAACATCCTCTCACAGCTGTACTTAGTCGAGCGCTTCACCCGCTACGGTCAGAGCTACTATCGCCTACATAAGCTCGTCGCCGAATATGCCATCCGTACGTTGCGCGGCAGCAACCGCCTCGAAGCGCTGCAAGAGACCGTCCGCCGCGTTTTGATGACCTATGTTGAAAAATACAGCACCCCCGGCCAAGTGGAACATGACCGCCTCGCTGCCGAGATGGACAATATCATGGCGATGGCCGAGCAAACTAGCCGCGAAGGCGACAAAGCAACCGCCAACCGTCTGGTCTCGCTGCTGCTGCGTGCGGATGACTTCTTCAAAGAGCGCGGCTATCTGCACGAACTGCTCACCCTGCGCGACCTCGGCAGTTTGTCCCGCTCGGCGTTCCCCGCCTATGGTGAGGAACGCAAAGCGAAGGTAGACGACCTCGACGAGGACGATCCACTAGGCCTCTACGACGAGGACGACGACCTGCCCGCGATTGACGATGAGATGTACGTCGAGGACAACTACGAGGACGTGGCGGATGCAGAGGAGGAGAGCAGCTTCCGACGCAGCCTCTTGATTGAAGAGGACGAAGAAATCAGCGACGAAGTCCTGACAGAGCCGCGCCCCTTCCCTGCAGAACCTGTCATCAACGCCCCACTCAGCTCTGACCCTGAACAACTTCGCCAAGCGCTACAGCAAGCCCGTCAAGCGCGCGACCTCAACCGCCAAGCGCAGATCATGCAGATGCTCGGCAAAGCGCTCGTCAATCAAGGCAAGACGACTGAGGCCATCGCCACCTACAACGACCTTGTGAGCGTTCAGGAACAGCTCACCGACGATGAGGGCCTCATCGACACGCTGGACATGCTGGCCGCGCTGCTGATGAAGAACGGCAGCAGCCAAGCCGCCATCATGCACGCCTCGCGCGGGGTGCAGCTTGCCGCCGTACAGGGTAACACCGACGTCCAGATCAACTTGCTGCTGACGCTAGGCGACGCACAGCTTGACCTCGGCCAGAGCGAGAACGCCGCCCGCGCCTTCTCTCAAGCGCTGGAGCTAGCGCGCAACATCGGCGATGAACAGCACGAGGCGCTCGCCCTTTACAAACTGGGCACAGCCCACCTTGACAACGGCGACGCTGACGCCGCCATCCACACGTGGGAACAAGCGCGCGACTTGTTCAAAGCGCAGCTCAAGCGCGACTACGAAGGACGTGTGCTGGGCGGGCTGGGGAACGCCTACGCTGACCAAGAACGCTGGTTAGAAGCCATCGGCTACTACAAGTCTGCGTTGTACATTGCGCGCGAAGTCGGCGACCGCGAAGAGGAAGGCATCCAGCTTAGCAATCTCGCCAGCGCGCAGACCAAAGCAGGTCAGCTCGCGGATGCGCTGCTGACCTCGCGTCAAGCGCTGCACGTAGCTTACCAAAGCGACGACCGCGATAACATCGTGGCCGCCATCCTTGACCTCGTGCGCCTCATGATTCGCAGCAACCGCCTGCTTGGGATCGCGCGCCTGCTCATCCAAGACGCCGAAAACCTTGAGCCGAACGACCGCGACGTGATCGCCCTTTCTGATGAGATCGAGACGAAGCTGGCGGCCGCCGCGGCGCGTGGCATCGAGCAAGCGCCTGTTCAAGGCACGGCCCGCGACTACGCCGCCAACGCCTATGCGCTGCTAGAGGACTGATTCACACGACGGACGATCCAACAATCGCCCCTACTGGATCAACGTGCCCACGCTCGTATCCCCCTTAAGCGCCCGCAGCAGGTGATCGTTCTCCCAAAAGTTGACGACCAAGATCGGGATGGCGTTCTCTTGGCACATGGTGAAGGCCGTCATGTCCATCACGTTGAGGCGCTGCTCCAGCACCTCCTTGAACGTCAGATGGCTGTAGCGCACGGCATCAGGGTACTTTTTAGGGTCTTTGTCGTAGACGCCGTCCACTTTGGTGGCTTTGATAACGATATCCGCGTCAATCTCGCTGGCGCGCAGCGCGGCAGCGCTGTCGGTCGTGAAGAATGGGTTGCCCGTCCCACCCGCGAAAATCACCACCCGTCCCTTGTCCATATGGCGGATCGCCCGCAGCCGAATGTACGGCTCCGCCACTTTGTTCATCTCAACCGCCGTCATCACGCGCGTGTCAACCAGCTTGCGTTCCAGCGCTTGGCGCAGCGCCAGCGCATTCATGACCGTCGCCAACATGCCCATGTGGTCAGCTGTCGTCCGATCCATCCCCCGTGCCGTCCCTAACTCTCCGCGCCACAGGTTCCCCCCGCCGATCACGACGGCAATCTGCACGCCTAGTTGATAAAGCTGTCGGAGCTTCTCTGCAATGAAGTCTACCGCGTCCGGGTCGATGCCGAAGCCGCTGCTGCCTGCGAGCGCCTCGCCGCTCAGCTTGAGCGTTACACGCTTATAAGGGGATGACATCGCTTTTCTCCTTGTTGTAGTGAGGGTTGTATGCACAAAAAAGGGACTAGCAAACGCTAATCCCTCGCCACATCGCCAAATGGTAGGCGGCAGGTAAGTTTTGCAAAACCGCTCGACCGTGCTTATTCTCCACCGTTGTCAGTGCCTTCGCCCAGCTGATAGCGCGCGAAGCGGCGGATTTCGATGCTCTCGCCGACCTCAGCCACCGTTTCCTTCAGAAGCTGTTCGATAGTCTTCTTCTCGTCTTTGTAGAAGCCCTGCTCCATCAAGCAGATCTCTTCAAAGAATTTGTTCATGCGCCCCTCGGCGATCATCGCAGCTTTGTCCGCTGGCTTGCCCTCTTCCACCGCACGGGCAGTCTGCACAGCGCGCTCGTGATCGATCACGCTCTGTGGGACATCCTCGCGCCGCACATACTGCGGGTTGTTGCTGATGATGTGCAGGGCAATTTCACGCGCGAAAGTGCGAAATGCGTCTGTGTTGGCGACGAAGTCCGTCTCGCAGTTTACTTCAACGATCACGCCCATGCGCTTGTTGAAGTGCTGATAGACCTCAATCACGCCTTCGTTCATCGTGCGGCCGGCGCCCAACTTTTTAGCGGCTTTAGCGATGCCCTTCTCACGCAGATAGTCAACTGCCTTCTGCATGTCGCCGTTGGTTTCCTGAAGCGCCTTCTTGCAATCCAGCGGCCCAGCGCCTGTCGCTTCACGGAGTTCTTTGACCATCTGTGCGGTGATCTCTGCCATGCTCTATCCTCTGCGTCCTTGTGTATACATTAACAGGGCGCATCGTTGCGTGCGCCCTGACTCTTCCCCGCGTTATTCGTCGTCATCCGTGAATAAGCTCTTGTCCCGAATTGCCTTGAGGGTGGACGGGCCGAGGATGTCCTCATCGCTGGCGTCATCCTCAAAGTCAGAGAACATATCGCTCACGGACTCCACTTCGTCATCGTCGGCGGTGAACTTGCCGCCGCGCTGGCGGCCTTCGATCACGGCATCAGCCAGCGCTTGGACGAGCAGCCGAATCGAGCGCATCGCGTCATCATTGCCCGGGATGATGTAGTCCACCACGTCGGGGTTGCTGTTGGTGTCCACGATGCCCAGCACCGGAATCCCCTTCGAGTTGGCCTCGGCCACGGCGGTATCTTCGCGGTCAGTGTCCACTACAATCAGTAGTGAGGGCAAATTACGCATGTCGCGCAAGCCACCCAAGCGCGTGCGCAGCTTCTCCAAGCGGCGTTCGGCCAGCGCGGCCTCTTTCTTCGTCAGGCGCTCCCACTCGGCGCTGTTCTTCTGCCTTTCCAGCTTCTTCATCGTGTCGATGCTGGACTTGATCGTTGACCAATTGGTCAGTGTGCCTGGCAGCCAGCGTTGATTGACGTATGGCATGTTGCAGCGCTGCGCCTCACGCGCGATAATCTCCTGCGCTTGGCGCTTCGTGCCACAGAACAACACCGTGCCACCATTCGCCACCAAGTCAGCGATCATGTCGTGGTAGGCGTTGAGGTTGGCGATGGTCTGCTGAAGGTCGATGATGTGAATGCCGTTGCGCGCGGTGAAGATGAAGTCGCGCATTTTAGGGTTCCATTTGTTGGTGCGATGCCCGAAGTGGACACCCGTCTCAAGCAAGTCTCTGAGTTTGACGTTTGAAGGCATGCGGTTTGATCTCCTCTGTTGGTGTTTTGCCTTCCACACCGTTCATCCCGCGCCAAGAATCGCTCACGCGACAACACCCGCCGCAGTCCCGATGTGTGCTGATAGAAAAGTCGGGGCACAACCCGACGAAAAATCATATCAGAAACCGCCCCGCCTGACTAGGGCGCAGTGCGCCCCAGACGGCGGTTTCGGCGGCGCTCGTTATTCGGCGCTTGTCGTATGGGCGTGGCCGTTCGTGCGGCCTTCGCCGTTGTAGCCGCGCCCCACCCCGCGATAGACAAACCCGTGCTGGCGCATCGTCTCGGGGTCATAGAGGTTGCGACCGTCGACCAAGATCGGCTCGTGCATCGTGCGGCGGATGCGCTCAAAATCCAGATTTTTGAACTCGTTCCACGGGGTGAGGATCACCAGCGCGTCCACGCCTTCCGCGGCCTCGTAGGCGCTCTGGCACGGGATGATGCCGTCCAGCTCGCGGACGGCGTGTTCCATCGCCATCGGGTCGTAAGCTTTGACGCGCGCCCCTTGATTCATCAGGCTGCGCACCACGGTAGAGGCCGGGCTTTCACGCGTGTCGTCGGTGTTCTCTTTGAACGCCAGCCCCAGAACGCCGACAGTCTTATCCTCAAGGCTGCCCCCCAGCAAATCACGGATCTTGAGGATGATGTGCTTGCGCTGGAAGTCGTTGATCTCCATCACTGCGTTGAGAAGCTGCGGGTGCATCCCGTGCGTCAGCGCCATGTTGGCCAGCGCCTTCACATCCTTCGGAAAGCACGAGCCGCCATAGCCCACGCCAGCCTGCAAGAACTGGCTGCCGATGCGCTTGTCATAGCCCATGCCGCGCGCCACCTCGGTGACGTCGGCCCCCAGCCGCTCACAGATGATGCTGATCTCGTTGATGAAGCTGATCTTGGTAGCGAGGAAGGCGTTCGAGGCGTACTTGATCATCTCCGCGGTGCGCAGATCGGTGATGAGGATCGGCGCGTGCAGCGGCTCGTAGAGCTCGGCCACGGCCTCGGCAGCGCTGCGGTTGTTGCTGCCCAAGACAGTACGATCTGGCTTCATAAAGTCGCTGATGGCGCTGCCCTCGCGCAAGAATTCTGGGCAGCTCACCACGGCAAAATCAATCGGCTTGGGCTGGCTCTTACTGATGATCTCGGCTGACCAGTCGCCTGTGCCAACGGGCACAGTGGACTTGTTGACGATGATCATCGGGTGCGTCATCGTCTGGGCGATGGTCTGGGCGGCGGCGCGGACGTACTTCAGATCGGCTTCGCCATCGACCGCGGACGGCGTGCCCACGCAGATGAACACGTACTCGGCGTCACGCAGGCCCTCCTCATAGCTCGTCGTGAAGCTCAAGCGGCCCGCTTTGACGTTGCGTTCGATCAGCTCTTCCAAGCCCGGCTCATAGATGGGCATTTGCCCCGCCAACAGGCGCTGAATCTTGCGCTCGTCGATGTCAACGGTCACCACACGGTTGCCCAAATCAGCGAAACAGCCCGCCGTTGGCAGCCCCACGTAGCCCGTTCCGATCACGCAGATGTTTTTCATGGTTCACCTTTATCACAATCAGATCAAAAAGCGCGACATGCTGCGCGCCCCAAATGAAACACGTGAAACACGCAGGAGTGTAGCACAGGTGAGAATGAGCTTGAAGGTGAAGCGCCACCCCCACACATACACACTTCCAACACAACTCGGCGTACACTAGGCGCAAATTCTTCTGGGAAACGTTATGAATCCACTGCGTGTTATGATCGTGGCTGATGACCTGCTGGTGCGCACCGGGCTAGCCGCGCTCCTCGAAAGCCAAGCCGATGTGCGCATCGTTGGGCAAGCGCACCCAGCGCGGTTCCCCGACGATGCTGAGATGTACCAGCCAGATGTTGTCGTGTGGGATCTCGGCTGGCAGCCCACCACGCCGCTGAGCGCGTCGCACTTCAACTGGCCGCTGCTGCTGCTGGTGGGTCGCGTCGAGCGCCTCAGACTCCCGCTGTCCGATGCAACGGCGTTTGCGCTGCTGCCGCGCGACAGCCAGCCAACCCAACTGCTGCCAGCGCTGCAAGCGCTGTCACAAGGGCTGACGGTCATCGCGCCCAGCTTGCTGCCGCTGCTGATCAACGCCAGCGCGCCATCAGCCAGCCTCACTGAGGCGCTCACCCCCCGCGAGCATGAAGTGCTGCACCTGCTGGCGCAGGGCATGACCAACAAGGCGATTGCTCGTCGGCTCGGCATCACCGAGCACACCGTCAAGTTTCACGTCAACGCGATCATGGGCAAGCTGGACGCTCAAAGCCGCACCGACGCGGTGATCCGCGCGACGCGGGCCGGCCTAGTCAGCCTCTAGCGGGCAACAAAAAACCCACGTTCAGCGTGGGTGCCTGCGTGCCTGGAGGGATTCGAACCCCCGACCTAATGTTCCGTAGACATTCGCTCTAATCCACTGAGCTACAGGCACACTTAAGTGTTGCTATCGTAGTCCGAACGCCAGCAAACGTCAAGAGTTGATCTGGCCTATTCCGCCGCTTGCAGCGTCACGCGTACCTCAGACGAACGCCACAACCAATTCGAGATCCACAAGTCGTACTCGCCGGCAGGCAGATCCCACACCGCATCCACGTTGAAGAGCATCTGCGGCTCATTGCGCCGCGGCCAATCGTCGGCCATTTGAACGATCGCACTGTCCAATTTGACCCAAACGATGAGATCCACCTGTCGATCAGCGCTGACAGCCGTAAAACGCACCGCAGCCGGCTCTTCTAGCAACAGGCGCAGCCGCAGCGGACGCAGCCGCTCTAACTTCAGCGTCCGTTCATCGCCCAGTCGCAGGGTTGGTACGCGCGGCGCTCGTTCGATCACCAACTCAACGCGCCCCACGCTTACCCCGTTGAAGCTGTCCACCAGCAGCACATACTCCCCCGCTTGATCGTAGACAAGCTGTGCGTCGCGCACCAACTCGTCGTTGATCATGCGATCATCGCTGTAGGCGACAACTTGCTGCGCATCGTTCACTAGTGTGAGGACGGTGTCTACTTCATCGAACCCGAGCGCAGTGATCGTTACGCGCGTGTTCTCAGGGATCATCAGCGGCACGCGCACTGGCCCATCCGCGCTGAGAGTGACCTCCTGCGCGAGCACATACCCCCCCACGATCAACCAGACCCACGCCAAAGCCAGCCGCATCCGACATCCTTTTGTGAGCAACGCCAACTTGCACAGGCCGCTATAATAGCGTATACAGAAGGCGATTGTGAACATCGCACAGGGTTGAAGGGTCTTTCATGAAGAAATGGTGGTTACTGCTCCCGCTGCTGGCGCTGGCCAGCGCTTGCGCCCCACAGGAAGAAGTCGTCGCCAACGTGCCAACCGCTACCTTCCTACCGATCCCCAGCGCGCTGCCGCGCTTCACGGCCACGCCTGAGGCAACCCGTACCCCGCTGCCCACCTTCACCTTCACGCCCACCAACACGCCCATCCCGCCCACCATCACCAACACCCCTGTTCCCACCGCCACCCCCACCGTGAGCGGCATCGTGCAGTCGATGCAGCGCGTCAACGTGCGGCAGGGACCGGGCGAAACCTTCCCATTCTTTGACTCGCTCGCGCCCGGCACAGGCGTTCAGGTCATCGGCCAAAACGCTGAAGGCACGTGGTTTAACGTGCGTCTGTCTGACGGGCGTGAGGGCTGGATCTCCGCGCGGCTGCTGTTTATCCCGCCGACGCCAACGCCGCTCGCGCTCCCCAGCCCATCGCCAGACATGACCGCGCTCTTCAACGCCGCCCTACCGACAGCCATCCTCGGCGGCGCGCCCATCACTGCGACGCCGCTCGGGATTGCCATCACGGCAACGCCTATCAGCGCAGCCACCGACACGCCCGCTGCCCCCCCTACGGCCACCCAACCACTCGTGCCGATCGTGAGCGCCGTTCCCAACGTGAACTTGAGCGCCATCAACCAGACCGCTACCGCGCTGGCGCAGGGCGCAGCCACCGCCACGCCTATCCGCGCCATCCCCACTGCGACCGAACCGCGCATCCTCACCGTGGAGCCAGCGGGCACGCTCGCGCCCACCAGCAGCACCCAGATCGTTTCAACCGCAGCCGCAGGCGTCGTGTCGGGTGGCGGCGTGGACAACCGCAACAACCCCAACGTATTCGCGTTCTGTGATCGGCTGGCCTACGGGGTGCCGGCCCCAACCAACCTACGCGCCGGTCAGACGATCGACATCTGGTGGAATTGGTACGCGCGCACCCAATCCCAAGTACAAGATCACATCACACACTCCAACGTTGACCTGCGCGTCAACGGCCAGCCCATCCCTGACGTCAACAGCTACGTGACGGCCATCCGCCCCTCCGGGGGCGACTTCGTCGCGTCGTGGTTCATCCCGTTCGGACCGCTGGAGGCAGGCGAATACGAAATCACCTACGTCGTCACATGGAACCAACGCATCTACGACGGCTACAAATTCTTCGGGCCAGAGAGCGACACGCCCTTCGAGCAGGAAACTTGCCGCTTCCGAGTGAACTAGGCTAGACCGGGAAGACAGTCAGCCACCCCACACCTGCCAGCAGCGTGAGGATCGTCACCGGCACGCCAACCTTGAGGAACGCCATGAACCCTAGCGTGATGCCCTTGGCGCGCGCTAGTTCCGCCACGATGAGCGTGGCCGCGCTGCCGAGCAACGTCAGGTTGCCCGCGAGCGTGCTGGCCATCGCCAACGCCAGCCATGCTTGACGCGGGTTGTCGAACGCCGGGATCTCGGCGCGCAGCAGCAGCACCGCGGGCACATTCGAGACGACGTTGCTGAGCGCGCCCACCGCCAGCGTGAACTCAGCAAGGCCGCTTTTCAAGAAGGGGGAAATCTGCTCGAAGAGCACCACGCTCAGCCCGCTGACTTCGATCACGCCCGTCACCACGAACAGCCCGCTGAACATAAGCAGCAGTTCCCAGTCGAGCGCCAGCAGCTTGCTCGGGCGCAGCCGTGAGATGAGCAGCGCCCCCGCCGCCACGCATGCGCTGGTTACAATCGGTAGCCCGAGCAAGAACGCGGCCAACATCCCCAACACGATCAACAGCGCGCGGTTGAGCAGCGGGCGATACAAGCTCTCGGACGGCAGAATGATCGCATCCAGCGGCTTGCGGAACTCGTCACGGTAGATCACCACGATCACCAACCAGCAGATAACCAAACCGATCAGCGCAATCGGCCCCAGCGCGATCAAAAAGTCCACGTAGCCGATGCGGCTGCTCTGGCCGATCAAGATGTTTTGCGGGTTGCCAGTGATCGTAGCGACGCTGCCGACGTTGGTCGCCACCGCCAGCCCGATGAGGTAGGGCAGCGGGTCACGCCGCAGCCGCAGCGTGACATCGGCCAGCAGCGGGGTGAGCATCAAGCAGATCGTATCGTTGAGAAACAGGGCGCTCAATACACCCGACGCGCCGATGATAACCGCTAGCAGCATCCGCGGAGATTTGGCCAGCGTTAGCACGCGGTTCGTCATCAGCGTGAAGAACCCCGCCATGCGCAGGTTGTTGTTGATGACCATCATCGCACCTAGCAGCAGCAGCGTCCCTAGATCAATCGCGTGGATGGCCTCTTCTTCCGTCACTGCGCCTAACGCCACCAGCGCCGCCGCCCCCACTAGCGCAATCGTCGCGCGGTTCATGCGCGTGCGCGGCACGCTGCCCAGCGCCACCCCTACATACGTCAGCAGTACGATCCCCACGATGACAGCCGTCATAAGCGCAGCATCCTTCTTGTATTTGATAACCATCGATGATGATTTAATACTGCGGATACGCCAACATAAGGGCTTCAAGCGCCAGCCGAACGTTGGCGTTGGTCTCCAGCGTCTGGTAGAGCGTGCGGCGAGTGGCTTGCAGCGCCCCGAACGCCGCCGCGCGCGGGATGCGCTGTGCCCACTGCTGAATTTCCACAAGGCGATCCGTGTTGCACGGCTTGACAGGGGCATCGTGCGTGTAAAGCAGCACATCGCGCCAGTAGGTTTGCCATATCTCCAACAGGTAGCGCAGCGTGTCGCGGTCTTTGCTGGCCTCCGCGCTGATCGTCTCGGCGATGGTGAAGCGCGTGAGGCGGCTGCCGCGCACGGCCTCGCTCAGCAGGTTGAGGATGTTCGCGCGGTCTTCTAGCACTTCGGGCTGCTCAAAAGCTTGCAGCGCCCACCCCACCCGCCCACTGCTCAGACGGGCAATGAGGGTCGCCTGCTCATCTGATGCGCCGCGTTCGATCAGCAGTTGGCGCACGCGCTCAGTCGGTGCGGGGCGCAGCGGCAGCGCTTGGCAGCGGCTGCGGATGGTCGGCAGGATGTGCTCTCGACGCTGGGCGATCAACAGGATGACGGCGTGCGGCGGGGGTTCCTCTACCGTCTTGAGCAGCGCATCTTGGGTGCGCGGGGCTGTGCGATCGAACTCGTCAAAGATGGCGATGCGATGCCGCGCGATGAACGGCTTGAGAGCGAGCTGGCGCATCACCTCACGCACGGCCTCAATGCGGATTGCGCCCGTGGCAGGGTCGTTTTCGGCGTAGATCAAGTCGGGGTGATTGCCGCTCAGCACCCATTTGCAGCTTCGGCACTGCCAGCAGGGGCGCTGTTCGGCGTCCTCGTGGGTGCAGTTAAGCGCTGCCGCGAAGCTGTGCGCCAGCGTCCGCTTGCCGATGTTCTGGCTGCCGGTGATGAGGTAGGCGTGGCGCGTCCGCCCATGCCGCAGCCCCGCCCTCAAGAAGTCCACCGCCCACTCGTGCCCCACAACGCGCCAATCAGCCATGCCCCTCTAAGACCTATAACCATTATTGCCATGCAACGCTCAAAGGGACGATAATAGAAGAAATCGACCACAGCCACAAGACACACCTCGCATGGCCTCTGCTCCTCTTGAACGTCCAACGACGGCCTTTGACGTGCTGCGCCTGCCGCTGATTGGCTCGCTGATGCGGTGGCGCTGGGGGCGGCTCGTCTTTCAAAGCCTGCTTTTGATCGTCGCGCTGGCGATGCTGTGGGACGGCTTCACCGGCCCCAACCAAGCCAGCCGCAACCTTGCCACCGTCGGCGCATGGGTGCACTACCGCGGGCTGGTGATCGTGGCGCTGCTGCTGGTGGGCAACTTGTTCTGCATGGGCTGCCCGTTCACGCTGCCGCGCACGCTGGCCAAGCGCCTCTCAACGCGCGGGCGGCGCTTCCCGCGGGCGCTGCGCAGCAAGTGGCTGGCGGTCGCGGGCTTGTTCGTCTTATTCTTCCTGTACGAATGGCTCGACATGTGGGCCAGCCCAGCGCTCACCGCTTGGGTGATCGTGTTCTACTTCGCAGCGTCCTTCACGCTGGAGGCGTTCTTCGCTGAGTCCGCCTTCTGCAAGTACGTGTGCCCACTGGGCGCGTTCAACTTCGTCTACTCGGCCATCGCACCGACGCAGATCAGCGTGCGCGACCCGAACATCTGCGCCTACTGTGAAGGCAAAGAGTGCGTCAACGGCAGCTACAGCCCGACGCCCACCATCCACATCGACCAAATCCCCATCGTCGGGGCGAACGAGACGCGTGCCGTCGAAGTGCGCCACACGCCTCAAGGGACGCCCGGCTGCGGGACGCTGCTCTACGCCCCGCAGATTCACAGCAACCTCGACTGCACGCTGTGCCTCGACTGTGTGCGCGCCTGCCCTCATGACAACGCCAGTTTGTTCGCTCGCCCGCCAGCGCGCGAGCTGCTCACCGATGTGTGGCCCAAGCGCTGGGACGTGGCGTTTCTCGTGGTGGCGCTGGCGTGGATGGGCGTCACAAACGCCTTCGGCATGGTTCCGCCAGTGTACGAGCTGCAAGCGTGGCTGGCGCAGGCGCTCAACACCGACAGTGAGTTCATCGTGCTGGGGATCATCTTCTTCGTGGGCAACGTGCTGCTGCCGCTCGGGACGCTGCTCGGGGCGGCGGCGCTTACGCGATGGTCAGCCGGCGCACAGCACAGCCTGCACGAGGTAGCGGGCAGCTTTGCGCCAACGTTCATCCCGCTCGGGTTCGGCATCTGGTTCGCGCATTACGGCTTTCACTTCTTGATCGCGCCGCTGCTCATCATCCCCGTCGTGCAGGAGTTCCTCGGCAGCGTGGGCGAATGGGAACGCTACAGCGTGGCGCTCGACAACGAGTGGATCGGCATCATCCAAGTGGCCGCGCTCGTGGGCGGCTTCGCGGCCAGCCTCTGGCTGGCGCAGCGAATCAGCCAGCGCCTCTACAGGCGGCGCAGCTTCCAAGCCTTTGTGCCGTGGGCGCTGGCGCTGCTGATATTGATGCTGGCGGCGTGGTGGATCTTCCAACTGCCGATGGAGATGCGCGGCGTGGACGACTTCCTGCGTTGAGCTTAGCCGGACTGAGCCGACGTCATCACGCTTTCGACGTACTCGTACATCTGCTCCAGCGACATGACGCCCAACTTCATGTAGACAACACGGCCTTCAGGGTCGATCACGAACGTCGTCGGCAGGTTCAGCACGCCATACGCCCGCTGGATGCGCGACTCGTAGTCCATGCCCACTTTGAGGCCGACGATGTCGCGGGCAGCCAGCCACTCGCGCACCGTCTCGTTCGTCTCGCCAAAGTTGAGCGCGATCACCGCCGCGCCCGCGTCACCCTGCTCGCGGCTGAAGCGTGCCAGATCGGGCATCTCGATCTCGCACGGCAGGCAGGTTGTCTG